>JALRHE010000426.1 GCA_023253235.1 Steroidobacteraceae bacterium | reverse complement strand
GAACGATCTTGTTGATCGTTTCGATCATATGCACCGGAATGCGGATGGTGCGCGCCTGATCGGCGATCGAACGGGTGATCGCCTGACGAATCCACCAGGTGGCGTAGGTCGAGAAATTGTAGCCGCGACGGTATTCGAACTTGTCCACCGCCTTCATCAGACCGATGTTGCCTTCCTGGATCAGATCGAGGAACTGCAAACCGCGGTTGGTGTACTTTTTGGCGATCGAAATGACGAGACGCAGGTTGGCCTCGACCATTTCTTTCTTCGCGCGACGGGCTTTGGCCTCACCGATCGAGACTTCACGGTTGATATCTTTGATCTGGCTGATCGAGAGGAAATGACGCTTCTCGATGACCTGCAGTTGTACCTGACGACGCAGGATCTCGTCGCTGAACTTCGCCAAGCCTGCAGACCACTTCTTGGCGGCCTTGACGTGCTTGCTGACCCAGTGCTCGTCCGTCTCGTTTCGCGGGAAGGAGGTGATGAACTCCTTGCGCGGCATCCCGGCATCGCGCACTGCGATAACCATGATCTCTTTTTCGAGTTGACGGATTTCGTTGATGTGTTCGCGCAGATTGCCGATCAAGGCCTCGAACATCTTGGGCGCGAGCTTGAGCTCCATGAATTCGCCCGAGAGTTTGCTGCGAGTCTTCTGCGCTTTCGGGTCATCCATGCCGGACTTGCTAAGCAGACTCAGCCACTGCGCGTGAAGCTTTTGGATCGAGGCGAAGCGATTGGCGGCCTCAACCGGATCCGGGCCCGTATCGGCAGCTTCCTCTTCATCGTCACCGCCTTCGACGTCTTCAGCTTCTTCCGCTGCCGCAGCTGCGGGATCGACCTTGGTCGGATTCTGCGGTTGTGCGATGACATCCGGTGCATTGGGATCAATGAAGCCGACGATGATGTCGGCAAGGCGGCCGCCACCATTCTTCACCGGCTCGTAGGCCTTCAGGATGAAGTCGTAGGTTGGTGGGTACAGAGAAATCTGGGTGCGTACTGCATCGAGGCCTTCCTCGATGCGCTTGGCGATGCTGATTTCACCTTCACGGGTGAGCAATTCGACGGTACCCATTTCGCGCATGTACATGCGCACGGGATCCGTGGTGCGACCGAGCTCCGCATCGAGCGCAGCCAGCGCGGCCGCTGCTTCTTCGATCGCTTCTTCGTCCGATGGCGCCGTCGTCTCCGGTGCGAGCAACGATTCTTCCGGTGCCTTTTCGTACACCGGGATACCCATATCGTTGATCGTGTTGACGATTTCTTCGATCTGCTCGGGATCGACGATTTCCGAAGGCAGGTAATCGTTGACCTGTGAGTACGTGAGGTAGCTCTGTTCCTTACCCAGCGCGATCAGTTGCTTCAGCTGCGATTGACGCTCTTCCGGCATCGCCAGCGGGCGACGCTCCGGCAAGTTCAACGGCTTGTTGCCATCGTTCGCAGCCGCTTTGGCGGCTTTCGTTTGTTTGGCCGTCGGCTTTTCAGCTGGCGCGACGGCGGGCGTTGCAACGACCGGGGTCGTCGGTTGCGCAAGTTCAGCCTTGGCGGGCTTTTTGGCTGCCGAGACGGGCTTCGCAGCAGGGGCTGCCTTCGGCGCCGGTGCCGCCTTCGTGGCAGGCGCCTTGGGTACGGGCTTCGCCGCTGCTTTGGCAACCGGCTTCGCGACCGGCTTCGCGACCGGCTTGGGGGCCGGTTTGGCGACCGACTTGGCTACCGGCTTCGCCGGGGATTTCGAGACGACCTTGGCAGCCGGCTTTTTCGGCGCGGACTTGGCGGGTGTCGGCTTGACCGCCGCCTTCTTCGGCGCAGCCTTCTTGGCGGACGCTTTCGCAGCCGCCGGGCGCGCGGGTTTCTTGCTGGCCGTAGCCTTCGATTTCTTGCTCATGTTTGGATGCCTGTCGGGCGCTGCCCGGGCCGGGGAATCGAACCGGCGAGAATACGTGGAAAGCCTAGATTTTTCCAGACATCAGCGCTTGTAAATCGCGTTTTTCCTCGGCCGACAAGCCGCTTTCCTGCTCCTTGGTGAGAAGCGCGTTGAGGCGGCGTCGGCGCGCCTCTTCACCCATGCGACCGATCGCGTTTTGCAGCTCCCGCCGAGCGCCCTCGGCCGCGGTGATGAGGGCTTCAGTGGCCGCTAGGCGGGCGAGGCGGGCCTGTTCGGGCTGGTCCCGCCAGCGCTCGAGCAGTTGTGCGGTGCTCTTGCAAGGATCGAGACGCAAATCCTCGATCAAGCGACGCAGGATGTCGGCGCCGGGTTCTTCGACCGTGGCCAAGGTGGCGAGATCCTTCGGGCTGAGCTCCGCCGCGATTACCGGGTGATGCACCAGCATCAGAACCGCTTGGCGCATCAGTCCGCCGCGTCCTGCGCTGCGACCGGTCATATTGCCCGGCAGGTCGGCGCTAGAGCGGGCCGTCGGCTTGGCCGTCGAGCGAGCCGCTTCTCCTTGCCAAAGCGCCCGTAGTCGATCGGCCGGCAGGCGAATGGCTTCGGCCAGTCGCTCGATCAGCAGTTCTCGATAAACCCCCTCCGGCACACGCGCGATGAGCGGCCGCGCGAGTTCGGCAAAACGAGCCTTGCCGTCGGCGTTCCCGAGGTCCACTTGCGAGCCGAGCTCCTGCACGAGGTATTCGGATAGCGGCAAAGACTGCTCGAGTCGGCGCTCGAAGGCTTCACGACCTTCCTCGCCGACGAGTGTGTCCGGGTCATGCCCCTCGGGCAAAAAGAGAAAACGAAGTTGCCGTCCTTCCCGTAACTCCGGTAGCGCGTTGTTCAGCGCCCGCCAAGCTGCGGCGCGACCCGCGCGGTCGCCATCGAATGCGAAGACCACCTCCGAGACGAGTCGGAAGGCTCGCTTCAAATGCTCTGGTGTCGTCGCGGTGCCCAAAGTGGCAACGGCATATTGCACGCCGGCTTGATGCAGACGGACCACATCCATGTAGCCCTCGACGATCATCAGTCGCTTGAGTGGCGCGCGACTTTGCCGAACTTCGTAGAGGCCATAGAGCTCACGGCCTTTGTGAAATAGGGAGGTTTCAGGTGAGTTCAGGTACTTCGGCTCACCTTGGTCGATGATGCGACCGCCGAAGGCGATGACGCGGCCGCGTGCATCGCGGATCGGAAACATGATGCGGTCACGAAAGCGGTCGTAGTAACGATCGCCAGCGCCTTCACGTTCGATGATGAGTCCGCACGCCAGCAGATCCGCGCGTGTTTTTGTATCTTTAGCGAAACGATTAAGCACATCGTTCCACGAATTGGCTGCATAACCGATCTGAAAGCGCTCCCGGGTTGCCGGCTCGAGGCCGCGTCGATCGAGGTATTCCGCGGCCCTCGCATCGCTCTGCAGGCCCATCGACCAGTGCTGGGCGACGCGACCCATCAGACTCGCGAGATCGGCGCCTTCTTGCTGCTTGCCCTCGTCGGCCCGCGCTTCACGCGGTATTTCGAGTCCGGCTCTTGAGGCGAGCTCCTCGACTGCTTCGGGGAAACTCAACCGGTCATAGTTGATCAGAAAGCCGAGCGCGGTGCCGTGCGCCCCGCAGCCGAAGCAGTGATAGAACTGCTTGTCCGGGCTTACCCAAAACGAAGCGCTCTTTTCGTCGTGAAACGGGCAGCAGGCCTTGAACTCGCGGCCAGCCTTCTTGAGAGGAACGCGGGCGCTGATGAGCTCGACGATGTCGGTCCGAGCGACCAACTCGTCAATGAAGTTTTGGGGAATTCGCCCGCTCATGGGCGATTAGGATACGGCCTTGGGCGTCAGCCCGCGGCGCCGAGTTTGCTCTTGATGATCGCGCTGACCGCGCTCATGTCCGCTCGGCCGGCTGCGCGGGTTTTTACCAGCGCCATGACCTTGCCCATGTCCTTGACCGACGCTGCACCGGTTTCGGTGATAGCTGCCGCGACCAATGCTTCGACCTCGGCTTGCGAGAGTGGCTCTGGCATGTAGGTCTGCAACAGCGCGACTTCCGCTAGTTCCTTCGCCGCCAGATCCGCTCGGCCACCCGCTTCGAACTGCGCAATGGCTTCACGGCGCTGCTTGATCATCTTTTCGATGACCGCGAGCACCTGGGTGTCGTCGAGGGTGATTCGCTCGTCTACCTCACGCTGCTTGATGGCAGCCTGAAGCATGCGGATGTAACCGAGACGCTCCTTTTCGCCGGAGCGCATCGCATCCTTCATTTCCTGTGTGATGCGCTCCTTGAGCGACATCGTCAGCGGGCGCGGGCGATACGGGGGGAAGAGCGCTTGATGTGGCGCTTAACGGCCGCAGCCTTTTTGCGCTTACGCTCTTGGGTCGGCTTTTCGTAGAATTCCCGACGACGCAGCTCCGTCAGCACCCCCGCCTTTTCGCAGGCGCGCTTGAAACGGCGCAGTGCAGCGTCGAAATACTCGTTTTCTCGAACACGAACGCTCGGCATCTAAAACCTCAACCCCTTGATTAGAAAGGAATTCCCAGAACGTCCTGCAGAAGCAGGGGCGGGGATTCTAATGATCCTCGCTGCAAAAGGCAAAATTCTAGGCATATGCGCATCCTGGCCATCGAATCTTCCTGCGACGAATCCGCCGCTGCCGTGCTCGACAGCGACGAGGGTTTGTTGGCCCACGAGCTGTTCTCACAAGTCGAGTTACACCGAATTTACGGCGGCGTCGTGCCGGAGTTGGCTTCGCGCGATCACGTGCAGCGTCTGTCCCAAAAGGCCTCCCCGTCGAGTCGCTCACGATGATTGACTACATGTCGGCGTCCCAGCAGAAGGTGATAACGCGCGTGACGATGCTCTGTCTCACGAAGTTGGTTTGTTCGGCGAGCTACGCGGGAGACAACGTCAGGTGGGGAGTTTGGCTGGGGCGGCACATCTGTTAAACAATAACACAGGTGTCCTAAGGTCAGCTCAATGAGAACAGAAA
>JALRHE010000415.1 GCA_023253235.1 Steroidobacteraceae bacterium | reverse complement strand
CGAGATCTTCGAGCGGGACGCGCAGTGATTCCGGTTCGCCACCATCGAAACGTCGCGCATAGTCGAGCACGGCCTGATCGCCTTCGGCTCGTACTCGCGCCACCGTCTCGCGGACCAGAGCGACCAGCTGTTCCCGCTCGGCGACCGCCGGACGGGACAGGGCTTGGCGCCGCGCGTCTTCATCGAGCGCGCTGTAATCGAGTATCGGCAACATCATGCAAGCATCTTCTCGACCGGTAATACCAGCAAGGCACTTGCGCCTGCCGCTTTTAGGCTTTCCAGCGTCTCCCAGAAGACATTTTCGCGACAGACCGCATGCACGGCGACGCGGTCTGGATGTCCTTCGAGCGGAATGATGGTCGGTGATTCGCTGCCCGGCAGCAGTCGGCGTATCGCCGGCAGCGCGCTGCGCGGTGCATGCAGCATGATGTATTTGCTCTCGCGAACTTGTTGTACGCCATCGATGCGCATCAGCAAACGTTCCACCCATTCGGTCTTGATCGGGTCGATGGCAACCGGTGTGCGAATCAAGACGACCTGACTTTCGAGCACGGTTTCCACCTCGCGCAGACGGTTGGCGAGCAATGTCGAGCCCGTGGAAACGAGATCGCAGATCGCATCGGCGCGACCCAGACGCGGTGCGATTTCGACCGCACCCGATAGCGTGACGATGTCGGCCTCGATACCTTTGTCGCGTAAGAATCGCCCAAGCACATAAGGGTAGGTGGTCGCGATGCGTTTACCCTGCAGCGATGCGACCCCCGTCCACGCCATTTCTTCGGGAATGGCAATGGAGAGCCGACAACGCCCGAAGTCGAGCGGACGCAAGATGGTGAACTTCGGTTCATGGCCACGCGCTATCCACTCGAGGCGCTTCTCCTCGAGAACGTTGAGCCCGACCAAGCCGAGGTCGCACACGTCTTCTTCGACCAGATCTGGAATATCGTCGTCGCGGACGAAGAGCAGATCGAGTGGCATGTTCTCGCCAAAGCCGACGAGTTGATCCTTGCCCCGAGAAAATTTCAGCCCGCATCGTACCAATAGGTCGGTGGAGTGATCGGTCAGGCGACCAGATTTCTGCACAGCGAGCTTTAGACGGTTGGGATCAGCGGCGGACATCATCGATTCTCCTGCAAGCGTTGGCGGGCGAGCTCGTAGCCGCCGTTACCGTCACCCACGTACCGCGCGACGCGTGCGATGGTGGTGACACTCACACCCGTGTGTTTATGAATCTCTCGGTACGGGACTCCGCGCTCCAGCCACTCCACGACAGCCCATCGATCCGACATGGCTTCGAGCTCCGCGGGGGTGCACAGATCGCGAAAGAAGGCTCGGCATTCCTCGACCGACTTGAGCGTCAGAATCGCCTGATACAAGTGCTTCTCGGCGCGGGCCTCTTGTCGAGGCGAAACCGTGGGGTGGGGCTTCATGGGAACCGTTTGAATGTATTAACGTGTTAGTACAATAGAACAAAATGGCCGCCACCTCAAGGACTAACTTGACGCCCATCGGGCAGGCCACTTACCATCCGCCGCCTCATCGAGACCGGCAGAGGGACAGGCCCGACGAAGCCGGGGCAACCAACGGTGCCAACCACACCGTGAAGGTGCCAACTCCTGCCGCGGCACATAACTGCGGTCAGATGAGTGCCGACACGGCTCCGCGAGGAGATGGGTGTCGGTCCCCGCGACACGCGGGCACTCGTCGAGCGGGTTGATCGGTGTGAGCTATAGCAACCGGAACACCACTCGAACATGCCGTCCCAATCAGCCCCCCAGATTCGTGAAGGCGTTTTGTCGTTAGGCAAACCGTTCTCTTTGCATCATGGCGGGGAACTTAAGACGCTGGAGATCGGCTGGCGCTGCGTGGGCGACCCTACACATCCGATCGTGGTCGCGCTCGGCGGCATTTCTGCCCATCGAGTCGTAAGCGATCACGCCGACCCGGACAGCGGCTGGTGGCGCGCCGTCGTCGGTCCGGGAGCACCGATCCCGTCAGATCGTTACCAGATTCTCTCATTCGACTATCTCGGGGGCAGCGGCCTCACGACCGGTCCCAAAGACTCTTTGGCGTTTCCGAGTGTGTCGACCTTCGATCAAGCCGAGTTGCTACAACTCGTGATGCGTCACCTCGAGATCGGGGCGATCCACGCCTTCGTTGGCGCGTCATACGGCGGTATGGTTGGCCTCGCGTTCGCCGAGCGCTATCCGCAGCGGCTGCAACGGCTCATCGTGCTGAGCGCGGCGCATCGCGCGCATCCGATGGCGACCGCTTGGCGTAGTGTGCAACGTCGCATCGTGCGGCTCGGTGCCCGGCTCGGCGATACGCGATCTGCGCTCGCGCTCGCGCGCGGTCTGGCCATGTCGACCTACCGGACGCCGGAAGAGTTTCTGCAGCGTTTCGATGGGCAGGCCCGTCATACCGCCGAGGGCGCCGTGTTCCCGGTGGAGGAATATCTGATGGCTCGCGGCGAGCAGTATGCGTCCCGCTATGCGGCTGGCAGCTTCGTCGCTTTATCGGAGTCCATCGACCTGCATCGCATCGATCCGACGCAAATCGTCGTGCCGGTGTCCGCGTTGGCGGTGAGTTCCGATCAACTCGTGCCGCTCGAAGATATGCGACAGCTCGCTGCATCGTTGCCAAAGTGTCGACTAACGGAAATCCATTCGATTTTCGGGCACGATGCCTTCCTGAAAGAGCCGCAGCAGTTGCGTCCGTTTTTCGATCAAAGTTTAGGTTAACCATGAATCGCAAGACCCAAGCCGCCCATGATCCGCGTACCCGAGCTGTACGAGCCGGGCTGGAGTCCGACCCCACCACCGGTGCTGTCGTCCCGCCGATCCATTTGAGTTCCACATTCGCGTTTCCGAGCTTCGGTGTGAAGGGACGCTACGACTACTCCCGCTCGGGCAATCCAACTCGCGATCTGCTCGCCGAAGCGGTGGCTGATCTAGAGGGTGGGGCGGGTGCCGTCGTGACAGGCTCTGGCATGGGTGCGATCGCCTTGGTTGGGCAAATCCTGAAGCAGGGTGCCCGCATCGTCGTGCCGCACGATTGCTACGGCGGCACGTTCCGACTTTTCTCTGCGTGGCAGCGACGCGGGGATTTTCGTGTTGAGTTCGTCGACTTCGGCAACGAAGCGACGTGGCGCTCCGCCCTCAGCACGCCGGCGGATTTAGTTTGGGTGGAATCGCCGAGTAACCCATTGCTCCGAATCACCGATATTCGAGAAGTCGTGCGCGTCGCGCATGCGGCCGGTGCGAAAGTGGCGGTCGACAACACCTTCCTCTCGCCAGTGCTGCAGCAGCCGTTATCGCTGGGCGCCGACTTGGTCGTGCACTCGATGACGAAATATTTGAATGGGCACAGCGATGTGATTTCGGGTGCGGTCGTTGCGGCGACGGCTGAGGACGCAACACAGCTGGCCTGGTGGGCGAATGCGCTTGGTATGACCGGAACGGCGTTCGACAGCTTCCTCGTGCTGCGCGGCCTGCGGACTCTGCATGCGCGCATGGCGATCCACGAAAAAAACGCGAATGAATTGGCGAGCTGGCTCAAGACTCAGCGGGGTGTCGGCCGTGTGCTTTATCCGGGATTGATCGACCATCCAGGACATGCGACCGCACGTTCGCAGCAGCAGGGCTTCGGCGCCATCGTGACGATCGAACTCGCCGGCGGTTTGCCCGCGGTCGAGAAATTCGTCGGCGAGCTGCAGTTGTTCTCGCTCGCTGAATCGCTCGGCGGCGTGGAGAGCCTCGTCGCACATCCGGCCACGATGACCCACGCTGCCATGGATCCAGCGGCGCGGGCTGCGGCCGGTCTAACGGACGGGCTGCTGCGACTGTCGGTCGGTATCGAGGCGTGCAACGACCTGCGCGAGGACCTCGCGCAGGCGCTGAATAAGCTCTAGATATCGATGTTAGGCGAGCGCTGCGAGCACCGCATCGCCCATCTCGCTCGTCGATAGGGGTTTGCTGCCCGGCGTTGCAATGTCGGCCGTGCGAGCGCCGTTATCAAGGGCGCGGCCGACCGCTTTCTCGATTGCCACGGCTTCAGCGTCTAAGCCGAGCGAATGCCGCAACAACATCGCGGCACTCATGATCGTACCGATCGGATTGGCGATGCCTTTGCCCGCGATGTCGGGCGCCGAGCCATGGATCGGCTCATAGAGGCCCCGCTTGCCATCACCCAAGGCCGCAGATGGCAACACGCCCAATGACCCGGCGAGCATCGCGCCTTCGTCGGTGAGGACGTCGCCAAATAAGTTTTCCGTGAGGATGACGTCGAAGTCGCGAGGGTTGCGGATCAGTTGCATAGCCGCCGAGTCGACGAGCATGTGCTCGATGCTGACCGAGGGAAACTCCTCGCGGATCACACGCTCGCTCACATTACGCCACAGGCGTGAAGTCTCGAGCACGTTCGACTTGTCGATCTGCGTGATCTTGCTACGTCTGCGCGCGGCAAGGCGGCCTGCCATTCGGGTGACGCGTTCGATCTCGCCCACGGTGTAAGCGCATTCGTCCACGGCACGATCGCCGTCACGCCATTTCTTACCGAAGTAGATACCACCCGTGAGTTCCCGCACGAATAGCAGGTTCACACCCTCGATGATCTCGGGCTTGAGAGGCGAGGCGGCACGCAAAGTTGGATGGACCTTGATCGGACGCAGATTCGCGTAGACACCGAGTTCGGAACGCAGGCGAAGTAACGCCGGCTCCGGACGAACCGGCGCATTCGGTCCCCACTTGGGGCCTCCGATGGCGCCAAGCAGGACGCCGTCAGCCGCGAGACAGCCTTTGAGCGTGTGTTCGGGTAAACCGTCACCGAACTGATCGATCGCGACACCACCGAAAGGCAACTCGTCCAGCGCCAACTCGTGCTGATATCGTGACGCTACGGCGCGCAACACCCGCAACGCCTCCGCGATGACTTCAGGGCCTATACCGTCGCCCCCCAGTACGGCGATGCGAGCCTTCATGCGCGGCGTCGCGCCTCGTAGGCCTTGATCTCGGCATCCTTCGAGAGCAGGAAACCGAGTTCGTCGACGCCGTTCGTCAAGCAGTAGCGCGCGAATCCGTCGATCGGGAACGTCACGCTACGGCCGTCGGGCAGTTTGAGCGAGGAGTTCGTCAGATCGATTTCGACCTCGACACCCGGATTCGCCAACAGCCAGGCATGGGTCGCTTCGTCTACGATGATCGGCAGCAGACCGTTCTTCAAAGAATTGTTGCGGAAGATATCAGCGATCTCCGTGCTGATCACCGCTTGAAAGCCGAAATCGACCAAGGCCCAGGGTGCATGCTCACGGGACGAGCCGCAGCCGATGTTACGACCCGCAACGAGCACGCGACATCCAGCGGCTTCCGGACGGTTGAGGATGAAATCCGGCTTTGGTTGTCCGGCGGCATCGTAGCGCCAGTCGGCGAAGAGCTGTTTACCGAGACCTTCCTTCGTGGTCGTCGTCAAAAAACGAGCCGGCACGATCTGGTCGGTGTCGATATTGGTGGAGGGCATCACGACCGTGCGTGAGCGAATAACGGTGATCGGATCCATGGCTGGCCTCAGATGATGAACTCACGCGGGTCGGTGACACGGCCACGAATGGCCGATGCCGCTGCAGTTTCCGGGCTCGCCAGCAGCGTGCGAGCACCGATACCTTGACGACCTTCGAAATTGCGATTGCTGGTGCTGACGGCGTACTCACCCTTGGCAACGGTGTCGCCGTTCATACCGAGACACATCGAACAACCGGACTCGCGCCATTCAGCGCCGGCTTGCTTGAAGATCTCATGCAAGCCAAGTTGTTCGGCTTCGCGCTTGACCTCTTGCGAGCCCGGCACGACGAGCATCTGTACGCCGGGTGCGACGCGCTGACCCTTCAACACCTTCGCCGCTGCTTGCAGATCACCGAGCCGACCATTGGTACAACTGCCGATGAATACGACGTTGACCGGCGCGTTGGTGATCGGCGCGCCTGGAGTCAGGCCCATGTACTTCATCGCCGCATCGAAAACGACATCGCCACGACGGTCTGGGATCTTCCCCGAGATCGGGACCACCATGCCGGGATTGGTGCCATAGGTGATCATGGGTTCGAGCGAGGATGCGTCGATTTCGATGGTCTTGTCGAAGGTCGCGCCTTCGTCCGTCGGCAGGCTCCGCCAATAGGCGACGGCGTCATCCCATGCAGCGCCTTTCGGTGAGCGCGGTTTGTCTTTGAGATAGGCGAAAGTGACCTCGTCCGGCGCGATCATGCCAGCGCGCGCACCGGCTTCGATGGACATGTTGCAGATCGTCATTCGCTGCTCCATGTCCATCTCGCGAATCGCTTCACCGCGATACTCGAAAACATAACCGGTGCCACCAGAGACACCCACCTTGCCAATGATGGCGAGGATCAAATCCTTGGGGGTAACGCCGGGGCGTAATCGTCCCGACACCTCGATGGCAAACGTCTTGGGCTTCTTCTGCAACAAGCACTGCGTCGCCATGACATGACCGACTTCGGTCGTACCGATGCCGAAGGCGAGGGCGCCGAAGGCGCCATGCGTGGAGGTGTGACTATCCCCGCAGACGATCGTCTTGCCGGGCTGTGTCACCCCAAGCTCGGGGCCGATGATGTGCACGATGCCGCGCCGCGAATCTTGCAGACCAAGCAGTTCCACGCCGAACTCGGCACAGTTCACCTCGAGCTGTCGGATTTGCTTGGCCGCGGATTCGATCGAGATCGGCGCGCCACCGAAGACTTGCTCGGTGCGAGTCGGCGTCGCGTGATCCATCGTCGCGAGCGTGAGATCGGGGCGACGAACCTTGAGGCCGCGCGACTTAAGTAGTGAAAACGCCTGCGGCGAGGTCACCTCGTGGGTCAAGTGCAAGTCGATGAAGATGACAGCCGGTGTATCAGCGGTCTGAGGCACGACTTCGTGTGCGGCCCAGACTTTTTCGAACATGGTTTTCGGAGCGGACATGGACTTCTTCTGCGATGAGGTGGAAGGAGTGGGGTATTCGGGCGGTGACTGCGCGACTTAGGCGGCCTGCGCTTTCTGCGACAGTTCGATGCGATTGATCACTTCGAGGAACGCACGTGTTGCGGATTCAACGATATCGGTGGTTGCGCTCGAGCCTCGATAGCTTCGATCTTGGAAGTTGACGTATACGATCGCCTCGCCCTGAGCATCCTCACCTTCGGAGAGGCTGCGCAGCTCGAACTTCTGCAACGACGGATTGATGCCGGTGATGTCCTCGATCGCCTTGAAGGCCGCATCGACCGGACCATCACCGCTCGAACTGCGTTCGATACGACGACCGTCCTGATGCTGCAGGCTCACCGTGGCAGTCGCGCTCTGCAATCCAGATGCGGTGCTCAAGCTCACGAGCGACCAGGGGCCTTGGTCTTGGCCCTCGGCTTTCAACACCAAGGCTTCGATATCGCCGTCGAACAATTCTTTTTTCTTATCCGCCAGCGCCTTGAACTCCTCGAACACGCGTGCAAATTCAGCCTCGTCGATGTCGAAGCCGAGTTCCTTGATGCGCTCGCGCAAGGCGTGACGACCGCTGTGTTTGCCAAGTACCAACGCCGAACGGCTGAGCCCAACGTCCTGCGGACGCATGATTTCGTACGTACTCGCGTGCTTGAGCATGCCGTGCTGGTGGATGCCCGATTCGTGCGCGAAGGCGTTCTCGCCAACGATCGCCTTGTTACGCGGGATGGGCATACCCGTGATGCTCGAGACCAGGCGAGAGGCCGGATAGAGCTTCTGCGACTGGATGTTGGTACGGGCGTTGAAGAAGGTTTCGCGCGTGCGCAGCGCCATCACAACTTCTTCGAGCGAGCAATTACCGGCGCGCTCGCCGATACCGTTGATGGTGCACTCGATCTGTCGGGCGCCCGCGACCACGGCCATCAGGCTATTGGCCACCGCCATGCCGAGATCATCGTGGCAATGGACTGAGAGTCGCGCTCGCTCGATATTGCTGACGTTCTTGCGAAGGTAACGGAAGAGCTCGGCAAACTCGTGCGGCACCGTGTAGCCGACGGTGTCGGGAATGTTGACGGTCGTGGCGCCGGCATCGATGACCGCTTCGACGACCTGTGCGAGGAACTCGAGCTCCGTGCGCGAGGCGTCCTCGGGAGAGAACTCCACATCCTCGCAGTATTCGCGAGCGATTTTCACGCCCTCGACGGCACTGCGGATGATTTCCTCTTTGGCCATGTTGAGCTTGTATTGCCGATGGATGGCGCTCGTAGCGAGGAAGACGTGAATGCGGTGCTTGGGAGCAGGGCGTAGGGCGCGCGCGGCTTTTTCGATGTCGTCCCGCGTGCAGCGAGCGAGACCGCAAATGATGGGCCCCTCGACCTCGCGGGCGACCGAGTGAACAGACTCCCAGTCGCCGGGCGAGGCCGCGGGGAAACCGGCCTCGATGACATCGACGCCGAGGTCGGCTAGCGCCTTCGCCACGCGCAGCTTTTCCGGCTGCGTCATGCTGCAACCTGGGGCTTGCTCCCCATCGCGCAGCGTCGTGTCGAAGATCATTACCCGATCGGCGTTCGATGTCATGGCAGGTTCTCCTCTTAGCGACCTTGATCCAACCAAGGCATGCGGGCGCGCAGCGCGTAGCCCACTTTCTCGATCGGACGGTTGAGGTCGTTCTTCAGCATCTTGTCGTACTTCTTGCGGCCGGTAGCGTTCTCGCGGATCCACTGCCGAGCGAACTTGCCCTGCTGGATTTCCTTGAGAATCTTGCGCATCTCAGCCTTGGTCTTGGCGTTGACCACGCGCGGACCGCGCGTGAGGTCACCGTACTTGGCCGTTTCGCTGATGAACTTGTGCATCTTCCAGATGCCGCCTTCGTGCAGCAGGTCGACGATGAGCTTCAGCTCGTGCATGCACTCGAAGTAAGCCACTTCGGGCTGGTAGCCGGCTTCGACGAGCGTCTCGAAACCCTTCACGACGAGCTCGGTGGCGCCGCCGCAGAGCACGGCCTGCTCGCCGAACAGATCGGTCTCGGTTTCCTCAGCAAAGGTATCAATGTTTGCAATTAAACCATCTTTAATAGCTCTTGTAAAAGTATTAGATGCACGCTCTAATCCAGGGCCGATGTCTGTACGACTTCTTTTTGTATCCTCTAATACTTGATTTAATCGCTTGACTGCATCAGCTGCAGTCTTATATTCCTCACTATTTACACCTTGATTTTTAGCATATTGTAAAGCAGTCCTGTTTTTATCTAACGCATCCGTATATATTTTAATGTTATCTTCGGCATTTGCATAATCCTGTGTGAGTTTTTGCAAATCTTTTGAAGTTTCTAAAATTTGTTTAGCATTTGCTGTTGGAATTAATTGTAGAAAGTTTTTGTCAGTAGTTAGATCTGACAATCCTTTAATCTTATCCTCTAAGTTGCCAGTATCTAGTACTTTAGAAAATTCTAACAACTGTTTAGTAGAGCTTTCTGCAAATTTTGCAAGAGGAGTAGAGTTTTTAGTTGTATTCAATAGATCTTGGTATATCTTACCTGCCTCAACTAGCCCGTCTTTAAAAGCTTTGAACGATCCTGTTG
>JALRHE010000377.1 GCA_023253235.1 Steroidobacteraceae bacterium | reverse complement strand
TGATGGAACAGATGACCGTGACCTGCAGAGATCTCGACGCCTGAAAAGCCCGCATCGCGCAAGATGAGCGCTGCGTCCGCGAAATCCTGAATCAGTGCTTCGACCTCATGGGTCTCGAGCGCATGCGGCACGGTCCAGCTCAGGTCATCGGGCAATGCAGAGGGACCGATCGCATCATGCGAGCGCCCGGGTTGATGTCGTCCGCGACCCGGATCTTGAATCTGCGCCATCAAGTGCGAATCGTGCGCACGCACCGCAGCGGCCCAGCGCGCGAGACCCGAACGGTTATCCGGATCGCGCACCATCACCTTCTGCAGATTGCGCTGACGGGGCAATAGATTCAGTGGTTCGGTGATGAGCATCGACGCGCCGCCGCGCGCACGATTGGCATGGTAGGTGACGAGCTTGTCGGTGACCTTCCCACCGGCCACGTAGCGGGTGGACATGGACGCGTGCACCAGCCGGTTACGCAGCGTCACGTGCCGCATCCGTAGCGGCGAAAACAAGTTGGGGTAAGGAGTAGTCACGCGAGAACCGATGTTAGCCGCAAACGCTGCGCATCACAGCGTTGTGTTGGTAGGATGCCATGGTCAGGACAACTCGCGTGGGCATATGAAAAACCGTCGATCGATTTTACAAAGCGCGCTCGCCTTGATGGCAGCGGTGATCTGTCTCGATGTGACGCCTGCTCTCGCGGATGGTCCCGCGTTGCAGCGCATCACGATGGCAACGTTCACGTCAGCCGACTTGGCCGGCGTCGAACGAGACTACGCGCGCTGGTTGGGTTATCAGGTGCGCGAACGAGGTGTCGTGAGTCCCGAGCTTGCCAAGGCTTGGGGAGCGCCGGGTGCTGCCGGTAAAGGTTACCTGCTGTTGAGTTCCGAGCCGTCACCGGACGTGTTCGTTCGAGTGATCGAAGGAAAACCGGCGCCGAAGGACTTGCTGCCGCTGACCACCTGGGGTTGGAACGGTATCGAAATCATCATCGACGACCCGGTGATGCTGCGCGAACAACTTCGTGAGTCACCTTTCCGCGTGATCGGTGAACCCGCACCGCTCGGCGCGTTTCCGACCATCAAAGCATTTCAGGTCGTAGGTCCGAGCGGCGAAGTGTTGTACCTGACCGCAGAGACGGGCGATCGCAGCAAATCCATCCTGCCACCACCGGGTGGTCCGGTCGGACGCATCTTCATCATGGTCGTCGGCGGCCCCGACATCGACGCGCTACTCGATTTCTATTCCAGTCGTTTCAACCTCGTACGCAATCCCGCCCGCATGCTGGCGGTAGGCGTCATCAAGCGTGCCCAGCAATTGGCCGATGGTGAATTGACACCGCTCGCCACCGCACGCCTCGCCGAACGCGGCAATCTGATCGAGTTCGATGGTTATTCCAGTCGTACTCGGGCGCGTCCGGTCGAACCGGGCCAGTTGCCACCGGGCATCGTCTCGACGACCTTTGCCGTCGCCGACCTCGATGCACTCAAAGTCGATTGGCTTGCACCGCCGACTCGCCACGAGGGTTTGGCCTATCAAGGCAAACGTGCGGGCACGTTGCGTGGACCGGCCGGTGAATTGATCGAGTTGATCGAAACGGGCTCGACAGCGGCTCGCTGACGAGGCGTGTGACGACTTAGGCGCTCGCGCCGAACACGTAGACGGTGCTTCCGTGCGCACTCACGTGTGCCGCGAAGCTACGCTCTCGCTCGAAACCCGCGGCGACGATTTCCTCGAGCATGTCCCGCTCGGCGAACCCGGTCCAGAACGGCTCGCCGTTCCATCGGACCTGCCAGTCGTTCATCACTTGATCGTCGAACCCCAAGCGACCGATCTGCGTCGGCACATCGAGGTGCAGCATCGCACCGCCCGGTCGCAGTAAACGTCGGCACTCGCGCAGAATCTGCGGCAGTCGCGCCGAGTTGGTTTCGTGGAACAAAATATTCGACAACACGAGATCGAAGCTGCCGGTCTCAAAGGATGTCTTGGCCGCATCTTGCTGGTGAAAGTGGATCGGCACGCCCCGCTCTTCGGCCATCAGGTGTCCAACGCGAAGCAAACCGGCTGCCACATCGACGCCGTGATACTCCGCTTGCGGAAAAGCGCGTGCGATCGCTTGTGAGTGCACGCCGATTCCACAGCCGAGATCGAGAATCCGCTGCGGCGACAAAGCACCGAATCGCTCCTGCAATTGATTGAGCAAGGGTGCTGCACGCCCATCCCCGGTCGCATTTTTTTGACCCTTGCCGACGGCATAAATCGCTGAGGCACCGAAGTAGCGCAGACCCGGCGCGACGTCATCGACATCGGGACGACCGACGAAACCGCCGGGCTGGCGATGGATCTCGGTGTTGCCGATCGGCGGCGGCACGGCCAACTGTGGGTTAAGCGTCAGGGAGCCACATCGCGTATCGGAAGATTGCAGCTCCGTATATCGACGTTCGACCTCAGGCAGCACCCGAGAGACGGTGCGCTCGATCGCATCCCACATCATGGTCTGCGAATGATGGGTCAGGACCGCCCACAGCTTGAATTCGTTGCGCTGTGACAGCGGCGTCGCGACCTCACGACGATGCGTCGGCTGCGTGCCATGACTCGAGACGATCGCTGGCAGGACATCTGTTCGGTACGAGTCGCGCACTTGCTGCTGTGCCCGACCGTTGGCGAGCAACTTGAGACTCAGCACGAACTGCTGCCTCGCCAGCTCGTCACGATTCGGGGTGTACAAAGTTTGCGTACTCACGTCAGGCTCACTCCGTCAGCGGGGTGTGACCGTCATCAACCAACTCGGATAAAGCCCGCGCGGGTTGTCACCGAAGCCCTGCACGCGCTTCGAGACGAGACGACGTCCCACCAGATAGTACACGGGTGCAACGGGCATGTCGGCGAGTGCAAGCGCCTCCGCCTCGCGCAGTCTCGCCGCGCGTCGCT
>JALRHE010000333.1 GCA_023253235.1 Steroidobacteraceae bacterium | reverse complement strand
ACGGGCCCCGAGAGCGACATCGCGACGGCGTTCTTCCCGGACTTCTTCTCGTACAACTTCGAGCCGGCCAACAGTCTCGTGTTGCCGATGGAGCGCTGGAGCCTCTACTCCAACATCGAGCTCGAGATCAACGACAAGTTCAAGCCATACGCTCGAATCATCTACACGAACTACAACGCGCTGCAGGAGCTCGCTCCGACGCCGGCCGGCGGCACGACCGGCTTTGATATTCCGGTCACCAACCCGTTCATCCCGGCTTCTTTGAAGCCGTTGCTCGCCTCGCGTGCCAATCCGACGGCTCCGATCGCCTTCTCCAAGCGTTTCAATACGCTCGGTGGTCGTACGGGTTTCAACACCCATGACGTGTGGCAGTTGGTTTCGGGCGCTACGGGTGATCTCGTGGGTTCGTGGAACTACGACGTCTACGCAACTTACGGGCGTTCGGTCAACGCAGAAATCCAGGGCGGTAACGTCCGCCGTGATCGCACGCAGGCGCTGTTGAACGCAGCCGATGGCGGTCGTTCGCTCTGCGCCGGTGGTTTGAATCTCTTCGGCAATGCTGCGATCAGCCAGGCTTGCCGCGACTACATCAGCCTCGAAGCGAAGAACCTGACCGTCATCGAGCAGGCCGTGATCGAAGCGACGGCGACGGGCGATCTGTTCGAGATCCAGGCGGGCACTGTTCAGGCCGCAGTGGGTGCGAGCTATCGCGAACTGGACTTCGACTTCAAGCCGGATAGCGGTTTGCAGCCCGGCCTCGTCGCGGGCTTCAACCAGCAGTTGCCGGTGTCGGGCTTCCTGAACTTCAAGGATCTCTTCGCCGAAGTATCGGTACCGCTCGTCAAAGATCTGCCGTACGCAGAGTCGATTTCTTTGACGGCTGGCTGGCGTTTAACCGAGAACAATCGCTCGGGCAACGACACGACTTGGAAGGCCACTTTGGATTGGGCGGTCAACGATTCGCTTCGCTTCCGCGGTGGTATGCAGCACGCAGTGCGCGCGCCGAGCATCAGCGAGTTGTTCTCACCGCAGTTGAACAACTTCCCGACCTTCACCAACCAGGACCCTTGCAACACCACCGGTTCGATCGCTGCGACCTATCGCAACGGTCCGAACGGTGCGAAGGTGCAGGCTCTCTGCGCGGCGCAGTCGGCGGTTGCTGGTACGGCGAGCTACGTGCAGCCTGCTGGTCAGGCCACGGGTATCACGGGCGGCAACCCGAACCTCAAGCCGGAACTCGCGGACTCGTTCACCCTCGGTTTCGTCGCCAACAAGTTCGAGGCGGACTGGCTGCAGCGCAGCTTCGTCACCCTCGACTACTGGTCGATCGAGCTCGAGGATGTGATCAGTTCGGTGGCGGCGAACACGATCGTGCAGCGCTGCTTCAACCGCGACAACGCCAACCCGACCTACGACATCAACAACGAGTGGTGCAAGCTCTTCAAGCGTGACCCGAACCTCGGTGGTGTGATCGATCTGTTGCAGCTGTCGCGCAACCAGTCGTTCACCAATACGAGCGGTGTCGACTTGACCTTCGCTTGGGGCTCAGAGCTCGGCGGCACGGGCGGTACGCTCGACTTCAACGTGGTGACCACCTGGATCGAGAAGTACGAGAGCCAGACCACCAATGTCGATCCGGTCAACGACTTCGTCGGCACGATCGGTTCTACGACCGGTAGCTCGACGCCGGAGTGGAAGGTATCGGTTGGTACGACGTACACGCGCGGTCCGGTGCAGCTGCAGCTGACCTCGCGTTACATCGATTCGATGGTCCACGCGAACACCGTGACCGGTGGTTCGCCGACCTCGAACACCGGTGTGCCGGCGACGTGGTACTTCGATCTGACGGGTCGTTATGAATTGGCCGGTGGTCTGACCCTCCGCGCCGGTATCAATAACCTGACCAATCAGGAGCCGCGCATCTACACGCCGAACGTGCAGGCGAACACCGACCCGTCGTTGTACGACGTGCTCGGCCGTCGCGCGTTCGTGAGCGTCGACCTGCGTCTCTGATCGTCAGAGCATTGAGCTGAGCAAGCGGCGCGAGGGCAACCTCGCGCCGTTTTTTTTGGTGGCGTCTTAACGACCTGGAACGACGTCGAAGGCGAGTGTGAGCCGCGTATCCGGGCCGTGAAAGGGCACCGTGCCGTGCCAGATATAAGACGGGAACAATACGAGCTCTCCGGGGACGGGTTCGATGATCTTCCGCGGTGCTAGAGCAACCCCATACTCTTCGGTCGGCTGACCAAATTGCAGGCAGCCCGCCAATGAGTCATCCGGTGACTTCTTTGGCAAGGAAACGTAATACGCAGAGCTGATCCAACCTTCCTGATGGAAGTGATTGGTGTGCCGGCCTCCGTCTTGAAGCAAAACCGACCACGATCCCGCGAAGCGGATCGCGGTACTGCGACGCGCCAGAAAGGGATGGCGATCATCGGTTGGCAGTGCATCGAGATAGGCGCTCAGGCCCGTCACGATGCTGGCCCTCGTTTGGTTCAGCACATCGATGTTTCGGCCGAGGAGATTGCCCGAGGTTTGGGTGCCATTCTTAAGACTCTGCCGCAAGGGTTCACGTCGATTCCGATGCGCACCGCGCAGGTATTGCTCGAGTGCAGCTAGATGATCGTCACGGAGTTTGATTCTCCAGATGAGCCGATCGTAGTCGCAGAGCCAATGCTCGCGTGGATCGTCGAGCAGTCGCCACGCAATACTTTGTGTTGCTAACAGCGCTTGATCAAAGGGGGCTTTTAGCAGGGCTTGATCGAGCACTGCGCTTGCCTTGGCAGGGTCTTGATGGGCGATCAGTGCTTTGGCTAGCGCTTCGGCCAGTCGGGGTTGATCGAGCCAGGTCTTTGGCACTTGGGCGAGTGATCGCAGGGCCTCGTCCGGTCGTCGTAACTGCAACCACGTTTGCGCATGTAATCCTGCGAGTGCTGGCTGGTCGTCGCGCTCTCGTAATCGTGAAACCCGTTGTAGCGTCTCCTCATGAAGACCCGAGGAGAAGAGCGCCGCTGCGAGCGCGGTCTGCAGTGGAATATTCTCGGATGCCTTGGCGGCCGCCGCGCGGAAAGGAGCGAGGGCTTCATCGACCGGGGCGCCTTGCTCGAACAGTATTTCGTACCGCATGACATGGGCTGGTACATAGTTCGGTGCTTGCGAGAGGATCGCATCTACCTTGTCGATGGCGATCTGGGTATCGCCGAGGTCGAAATGAGCGCTGGCTTCGGCGTCGAGTAACTCGGCAGCCTCAAAACCAGTGTGTCGTGCTTGTGCATAGCACTGCAGCGCCAATTCAGGATTGCCGCGCAGACGTGCAATGACGCCAAGCGCTGTCCACGCTTTGCCATTCTTAGGGTCGAGTTT
>JALRHE010000300.1 GCA_023253235.1 Steroidobacteraceae bacterium | reverse complement strand
ATTAATGCGTCAACCTTCACGACTCGAACTCAACTATCGCGAAATTGCTCATAATCTCTATCGAATGATTGCAGAGGGAACATTTCCCTATCCTGATGCGGGATCACTCTTCGATCCTGCTCCACGCGTAGGTGATGGATTAATTCGTCTCGATGTAAACGGTGTGGTCTCGTATGCAAGCCCTAATGCTCGCTCAGCATTTAGCCGTTTGGGGTGGATGAGTGAAGTTGAAGGCCACGTACTTGGTGAAGTTGCACAGTCACTTGCGCGCGCTCGTCCTGAGGCTCAAGAGGAAACAATCGCATTGGGGTTGACTGGAAAAGCGCTGAAGCGATCGATCAGAACCACGAGTGGCCCTTCGTAGGCGACGCCCGTCTCATCGTCGTCGAGCACCTCTTTGTCGCCACCTGAGAACTGCACTTGCACCACGGGGCCGCGATCGATGAACAGGCCCGTCAGCGATTGCGCCTCGGGCAGGAAGCCACCGCCGTTGCCACGCAAGTCCATCACGATGCTATCGACGCCTTCTTTCTTAAGTTCGTCGATGAGCTTGCGTACGTCACGCGTGGTGCTGCGATAGTCCTTGTCGCCGGCGCGCTGCGCGTCGTAGTCGGAGTAAAAGCCCGGCACGTTGATCACGCCGACTTTGTATTCGCGATCACCACGTCGGAACGTTTTCAATTCCTTCTTGGCAGCCTGCGCTTCGAGCGTGACTTTGCCACGCATGAACTCGACGGTTTTTTCCGGTGAGCCCGGTGCGGCGCCAGCCGGCAAAATCTGCAATCGCACCGGCGTGCCACCCTTGCCGCGGATCAATTGCACGACATCGTCGATGCGCCAGCCGACGACATCGGTCATCGGTCCGTTGCTACCTTGGCCCACGGCGGTGATACGGTCGTTGATCTTGAGTGTGCCAGCGGCAGCCGCGGGGCCGCCTTCGATCAGATTCATGATGGTGACGTACTCGTCGACCAATTGCAGTGAAGCACCGATGCCCTCGTAGTTGAGGCTCATCTGGATCTTGTATTCCTCGGAATTGCGCGGCGAGAAGTAACTCGAGTGAGGATCGAAAGTGCGCGCGTAAGCGTTCAAGAAGAGCTCGAACACTTCCTCAGGCTTGACCTGATCAGCGCGCTTCAAGACGCGCTCATAGCGGGTGCGAAGTACGTCGCGCGCTTCGGCCCAGGTCTTATTGGTGAGTAGCAGCGAGATGGCATCGTTCTTCACTCGCTTGCGCCAAAGTTCGTCGAGTTCGGCCGAGTCTTTGGCCCAAGGCGCCGATTCACGATCAAACTCGAAGCTCTCGTTCAGCGAGAAATCCGGTTCTCGATCAAGCAGGGTCAGCGCATGTTGCACGCGTTCGCGATTGCGCTGCTGGTAGCGTGCGAAGATCAGATACGCAGGTTCGATGTCGCCGGTGCGAATCATGTCGTCGAAGCGCAGGCGGTGCGCTTCGAACTCGGCGATATCGCTGGCCAGGAAGTAGCTGCGCTGACCATCCAGCCCATCGATGAACTTGTCCATCACCCGTGGTGAGAGACTGTCGTCGATCTTCAGCTTGCTGTAGTGCGCTTCCTCGAGCAGGGAGCCCACCTGACGCGCGATCATGCGTTCTCGGGCAGTCGGGGCGAGGGCGCCAGGCGGTAGCAGCGAGGTGTTGGCTGTCAGCCGCGAGGAACTGCCGACCGTCAGCAGTGCGGTGAGCACCACGGTAAAGGCGAGCAGGGCGGTCGGGCGGCGACTGGAGGGGGTCATGTACGGCCTTGGCATCAGTTAGACTCGCTTTGCAGACTAGAGTGCCTGCGCCGCACCTTCAAGTGCATAGACCCCGTCAAGGAAGAAAATCGATGCAACCGCTCGCCATGCTGCTCGGGATCGTCCTCGGATCGGCCGTTTCCATCACGCTTGCACTGATTTTGACGTTGATCGTCTTTCTGTTCCTGCCCGAGTTCGCCGAGCGCATCGGGGAGGAGTTTCCGCCGTTGATCCAGACTCTGGTGGTCACTGCCGTCTTGGCGGTGGTCGCGGCGGCGGCCTTCGTTGGTGAGTTGCAAGCCCGCCGTTGGCGGCGTCTGGCGCAAGCGATTCTCGCATTGATGTTGTTGCTCATCGGCTGGTGGGTTTGGCCGGAGCCAAAGGCCTAAACCAAAAGCCTGAACCCAACGCCCGACCTCGCTGGGCTCATGGAGTGAACAGTATGTTGTCGATCAAGTCGTTTGCTTTCCCAGTTGCTGCAGCGTTATCCGTCGTGCTCGCAGGCTGTACGACGCCAGCCCAGGCGCCGACGGCGACTGTCGCACCGATTTCGGCAGCCGAGTACGAACGTCACATCGCAACGCTCGCGAGTGACGAGTTCGAGGGGCGCAAACCGGGCACGGCGGGTGAACGCAAGACCGTTGAATACTTGACCAACGAGTTCAAGAAGCTCGGTTTGAAGCCCGGTAACGGTTCTTCGTGGGTGCAAGAGGTGCCCATCGTCGAAATCACGGCTGGAACCGATGCGAGTTTGCGATTGGGCTCACGTGAGCTCACGTATTCACGCGATATGGTGATTTGGACCAAGCGCCTCGTTCCTGAGGCCAGTCTCGCCGACAGTCCGCTCGTCTTCGTCGGGCATGGCGTCGTCGCGCCCGAGTTCGGCTGGAACGATTACGCCGGTGTCGACATGAAGGGCAAGACTGCCGTGATCCTCATCAACGATCCGGGTTTTGCGACCAACGATGCGAGTTTGTTCCGCGGTCGAGCGATGACCTACTACGGTCGCTGGACCTACAAGTTCGAAGAAGCCGCGCGACAGGGTGCGGCGGCCGCCATCATCATTCATGACGATAAACCGGCCGCCTATCCATGGGACACGGTGCAAAACAGCTGGACCGGTCCGCAGCTCGACATGGTTGCCAAAGACGGCAACGCAGGTCGCCCTGCCATCGAAGGCTGGATCACCAAAGCCGAGGGCGACGCTTTGTTGCGGGCGAGTGGCCACAGTTACGACTCGCTGTTGCTCGCTGCGAGTCAGCGCGGCTTCAAACCCATCGAGCTTGGGCAGAAGGCGAGCGGCTCTGTGCGAAATCTCATCCGCCGTGCCTCGTCATCGAACGTGGTCGCGATGTTGCCTGGCCGTAAGCATCCGGATGAGGTGATCGTCTACATGGCGCATTGGGATCATCTCGGCAAAACGCTGGCACGTTCGGGCGACAACATCTTCAACGGCGCGCTCGATAACGCGACCGGAACGGCGGGTTTGTTGACCATCGCTAAGGCCTACGCAGAATCGACGCCGCGTCCTGAGCGATCGGTGGTCTTTCTAGCCGTCACGTTGGAGGAGAGTGGTCTGCTGGGCTCGGCGTACTACGTTGCCAATCCGATCTTCCCGCTGGCGAAGACCGTGGCCGCGCTCAACATGGATGCCATCGGCTGGGGTGGACCGACCAAGGATGTCACCGTCGTCGGTCACGGCGCCTCGGAGCTCGAGGAGTACCTTGCGAGCGAAGCTCAGCGTCAGGATCGCATCGTCAAGCCGGAGCCGACTCCGGAGAACGGGTTTTTCTTCCGCTCGGATCATTTCAACTTCGCCAAGGGTGGCGTCCCCGCGCTGTACATCAAACTGGGGGTCGACGATCGAGAGAAGGGCGAAGAGTGGGGGCGTGCGCAGCTCGCCGAGTTCACCAAGAACGACTACCACAAGCCTTCTGACGAGTTTCGAGCTGGAATCGACTTGCGCGGCGGACTGCAGGACATCGAGTTGATGCAGCGCATCGGCTGGCGTCTCGCCAACGAGCGGCGCTTCCCCAACTGGTATCCGGACAGCGAGTTTCGCGCGGCGCGGGATCGCAGCTTGGCGAATGGAATGTCGTCAGCGCAGTCGCTGGTGCAGTGACCAGACGAGGCGCCCGACCTGCAAGAAGGCGTAGGGCGCGACGAGCAGGATCCAAGCGGCTGTGCCGCCTTGGCCGAGCTCGCGAACGAAATCGAGCCACAAGTCGATGAGACCGCCGTTCTCGTATCGACCGAGCAGGATGCGGCCGCTGATCCAGAGCAGCATCGGCAGCAGGATCGCGCCTGAAGCGGCCGCCAGCACGAGCCAGCGCAGCTCGCGCAGTGCGATCGTTGCTGCTTGGGGCTTTTTTCGTTTCGACATCGGCACATAATAAGCGATGAACAACATACGGGCAGCGGTGATCGGTACGGGCTATCTCGGCCGGTTTCACGCACAGAAGTACGCGGCAGCTCCAGGTTGCACCCTGGTGGGCGTGGTGGATCCGCGTCTCGAGGTGCGTGAGGCGGTCGCCGCCGAGATGGGCACGCGCGGTCTTGCCGATCATCGGGAGTTGCTCGGCCAGGTTGACGCCGTCAGTGTGGTCACGACCACCCCAGCGCATTACGCGATCGCCCGTGATTTTCTCGAGGCGGGCGCACACGTGCTCGTGGAAAAGCCGATCACCGAAACCGTGGAGCAGGCGCAGTCGCTGATCAAGATCGCAGCCGCAGCGGGTCGCATCCTGCAGGTCGGGCATCTTGAGCGTTTCAATCCGGCCATCGTCGCCGCCGAGTCGCGATTGCGCGGTGCCCGTTTCATCGAGTGCCAGCGCCTTGCTCCGTTTAAGGAGCGCGGCACCGACGTGAACGTCGTACTCGATTTGATGATCCACGACATCGACATCGTCCAGAGCATCGTCGCTCGCCCGGTCGAGTCGATCGAGGCAGTCGGCACTCCCGTGTTCTCGGGTGCAGTCGATATCGCCAATGCGCGGCTGCGTTTCGAAGGCGGTTGTGTCGCCAATGTCACGGCGAGTCGGGTGAGCCTCAAGACCGAGCGCAAGATGCGCGTGTTTCGCGACGACGCCTATCTCTCGATCGATTTGCAGCAACGTATCTTGACCGTCATCGGCAAGCGCTCCGGAGTGCCGGCGCCCGGTGAGTTGCCGGTTACGATCGAGGAGAGCAGTTACGATCAAGGTGACGCCTTGCGCGCCGAAATTCATTCCTTCCTCGATTGCATCCGTGAGGGCAAACCCCCTCTGGTCTCCGGCGAAGATGGTCTGCGGGCGCTCGATATCGCCATCCGCATCACGAGCATGCTGACCCCGGAGTCGCTGCGATGAGTGAGTCGCGCCGCGTGACAGTGGCGACCACGCAGTTTGCGTGTTCAACCGACAGGGCGACCAATATCGAGCGGGCCGAGGCCATGGTGCGTCGCGCCGCTGCAGCGGGCGCCAATGTCATCCTGCTGCAGGAGTTGTTCGAGACACCGTACTTCTGCATCGATCAGGATGTCCGTCACTTCGCGTTGGCAACGACGATCGATGAGAATCCGGCGTTGCGGCATTTTGCGCCCATCGCTCGGGAGCTCGGTGTGGTGTTGCCCATCAGTTTTTTTGAGCGAGCAGGGCAGGCGTTCTTCAATACCGTGGCAATGCTCGATGCCGATGGTCGTGTGCTCGGCACCTACCGAAAGTCGCATATTCCGAATGGGCCGGGTTATCAGGAAAAGCAGTATTTCAGCCCAGGGGATACAGGTTTTCGAGTTTGGTCGACACGATTTGGTCGCATCGGGGTCGGTATCTGTTGGGATCAGTGGTTTCCCGAGTGCGCGCGCGCCATGGCGCTTCAGGGCGCGGAATTGCTGCTCTATCCCACCGCCATCGGTAGTGAGCCGCCACCGGCGCCGCCGCTCGATTCGCGTCGACACTGGCAGCGGACTCAACAAGGTCACGCCGCGGCCAACGTCATGCCGTTGCTAGCGGCCAATCGTTGGGGTGTTGAGCGTTCGATTCAGCGACCCGATGAGGTGTTCATTCGCTTCTACGGCTCATCGTTCATCGCCGATGCGAGCGGGGCACTGGTGGCCGAGGCCGGTGATGAGGGTGACGCCGTGTTGACGGCCAGTTTCGATTTGACTGAGCTTGCCGTTCAGCGCGCGAGTTGGGGTGTCTTCCGCGATCGACGACCTGATCTATACGGCTCGCTCACGAGCTTCGATGGCGTGTGAGCGACACTCCGATTCCGGTCTGGGTCGTCGCCGGCCCGTTGGGCTCTGGCAAGACGACCGCTTTGTCGCAACTCGTTGCTGACAAGCCGAGCGCTGAGAACTGGGTCGTTCTGCTCAATGAATTCACCGACGCGGGTATCGATGCGCTGACGGTGGCGTCGGCTGCGACGGGGCCCTTCGATGTGCGGCTGGTTCCCGGTGGTTGTCTTTGTTGTGCAGGTGAAGCGGATTTTCGCCGCAATCTCAATGAGCTCGTCACCACCACACGACCGGATCGAATTC
>JALRHE010000288.1 GCA_023253235.1 Steroidobacteraceae bacterium | reverse complement strand
AACGCACACCTGTATCGCATCGAGATCGAAAGATTGACCGGAGACTCACCATGAACCGCATCCTCAATGGCGTACTGATCATCGCCCTCGCGCTCACACTCGGTGCCTGCGGAAACTCGTCGGAATCTCACGCGCACGATGAGCATGCTGATCATGCACACGACGAAGCCAGCCGTGGCCCGAACGGAGGGCGATTGCTCTCGAAAGAGGCCTTCACCCTTGAACTGTCGATTTTCGAGACCGGTGTCGAGCCCCACTTTCGCGCTTACGCCACCGTCGATGGAAAGTCGATTCCGCCCGATCAAATAGATCTACGAGTGGAATTGCTCCGCATCAATGGTTTGCCGGGCGGTCGAATTGACCAGCACACATTCTCGCCCGAGGGGAATTACCTCCGTGGCGCGTCGATCGTCGAGGAGCCTCACTCGTATCGCGCGACGGTTCGCGCGCGTTACCAAAATCAAAACTACGAGTGGACGTTCGACTCACCCGAAGCTCAGGTCGAGATCGCAGCCGCGATGGCCGCCTCGAATCAAATTATGTTCGATGCAGCGGGACCAGGCACGATACGCGAAACACTGACTCTCACCGGACGCATCGAGCCTAACGCCGAACGAACACGATCGGTGCGCGCTCGCTTTCCGGGGACCGTACGCAGCGTCGCTGTGCAAGCGGGTGATGTCGTTTCGGAAGGTCAAACTCTCGCGACCATCGAGAGCGATGACAGCCTGCAAACCTACGCTGTGACGGCACCGATCGGCGGAACCGTGGTCACGAGATCGACGAATCCCGGCGAGTCATCCGGCAGCGACTCTTTGTTCGAAATCATCGATCTCAAATCGTTGTGGGCGAACCTGGCGGCGTTTCCCTCGGATCGCGCCAAGCTGCGACAGGGTCAATCGGTCGAACTACTTGCCGCCGATGGAACCGCAAAAGCTCGAGGGACGATTTCGCTGATATCGAGCTCAATCACGGGTCCAACCTCGACCGTGCGCGTGCTCGTCGACAATCGTGCTTCGAACTGGACACCCGGCCAGTTTTTGAATGCCGACATCACCATCAACGAATCTCCCGCCGCGCTGACCGTTCCCGTCGCTGCCTTGCAGACGATGGGCGATGCGGAGGTCGTTTTCCTCGTCGACGGCGAGCGCTATCAAGCACAGCCCGTCGAGACAGGACGCCGCGATAGCGAGCGAGTAGAAATCTTGAGCGGGCTCGCCAACGGAGCGCGCATCGTCACGCAGAACTCGTTCCTGATCAAAGCCGACATCGAAAAGTCTGGCGCGGCGCACGAGCACTAAGGGGTCATTCCATGCTCGAAAGAATCCTGCGTTTCTCGCTGACTCAGCGATGGCTCGTCATCGGCCTGGTATCGGCGTTCGCCGCTCTCGGGGTCTACGACGCCTTCAAGCTGCCCATCGATGCCGTACCCGACATCACCAACGTCCAGATCCAAATCAACACCGAAGCACCCGGATACTCGCCCGTCGAAGCCGAGCAACGGGTGAGTTACATCGTCGAAAACGCGATGGCCGGTCTGCCTCGACTCGACTACACCCGCTCGCTATCGCGCTACGGCCTCTCGCAAGTGACAGTGGTGTTCGAGGACGGGACGGACATCTACTTCGCCAGACAACTCGTCGCCGAACGTATCGAAAAGGTCAAAAACGCGCTGCCAGCAGGCTTGTCGCCCGAGATGGGTCCGATCTCCACGGGGCTCGGCGAAATCTTCATGTTCACGGTCGATGTCGACCCTGCAGCGCGCCGCGCCGATGGCAAACCCTACGATGCCTATGATCTGCACGACGCCATGCAATGGATCGTGAAACCGCAGCTCGCGCAGGTACGTGGCGTCACGGAGGTCAACAGCATCGGCGGCTACGAAAGGCAGCTCGTAGTCGCTCCGCAACCCAGCAAGCTGTTGGCCTATGGCCTCACACTGGACGATCTGACCCATGCGCTCGAGGCGAACAACGCCAATCGCGGCGCGGGCTACATCGAACAGCATGGCGCTCAAGTACTCGTACGCTCGCCGGGTCAGCTAACCCGAGTCGACGATGTCAAACGCGTCGTGATTCGACGCGTTGACGGCGCACCTGTCACGCTCGGCGAAGTCGCAGAGGTGAGCTGGGGAAGCGCACTGCGCACCGGCGCGGCCACCATGAACGGTCGCGAGGTCGTACTCGGGACGGTCTTCATGCTGATCGGAGAAAACTCGCGCGAGGTGGCGCAGGCGGTTGGCACCAAACTCACCGAGATCCAACGCAGTCTGCCGGCGGGCATTGAGGTTCGAGCGGTCTATGATCGTACGCGTCTCGTCGACAAGACTCTCGAAACGATCCAAAAAAATCTGATCGAAGGAGCGCTGCTCGTCATCGTCGTGCTTTTCGTGTTGCTCGGCAATCTTCGAGCCGCGTTGATCACGGCGCTTGTGATCCCACTCGCGATGCTCGCGACCGTGACGGGAATGGTCGAAAATCAGGTCAGCGCCAATCTCATGTCGCTCGGCGCACTGGACTTCGGTCTCATCGTCGACGGTGCCGTGATCATCGTCGAGAACTGTATCAGGCGACTTGCCGAAGCCCAGCAGCATCGCGACGCACCGCTCTCACTACGAGAACGACTCGAAACCGTCTACGAATCGACCAACGAAGTCATTCGGCCGAGTTTGTTTGGCGTCGCCATCATCACGGCTGTTTACTTTCCACTGTTCGCGTTGACGGGCGTCGAGGGCAAGATGTTCGAACCCATGGCGATCACCGTCGTGATGGCACTGATCGCGGCTCTCGTGCTGTCATTGACCTTCGTGCCGGCAGCCGTCGCCATTCTGCTGACCGGTAAGATCACGGAGAAGCACAATCCGGTGATGCAGTGGGCGAGTGATCGCTATGCGCCTTTGCTCAGTTGGGCGATCCAAAGCCGTCGCACTGTGATCGCCGCTGCCGCATCGCTCGTCGCTCTGTGCTTGTTGATCGCCACTCGGATGGGCAGCGAGTTCGTACCGAGCCTCGATGAGGGCGATGTGGCGTTACACGCCATGCGGATTCCCGACACGTCATTGACTCAAGCCGTCAGCATGCAAGGCGCGCTGGAAGACGAGATACGCAAACTACCGGAAGTCGATCGCGTACTCGCCAAGATCGGCACGGCCGAGGTTGCCACCGACCCGATGCCGCCGTCGGTTGCCGATGCCTATGTCATTCTCAAAGATCGTGACGAGTGGCCGGACCCGCGCAAACCGAAGGCGCAATTCGTCGCCGAACTCGAACAAGCCTTGTCCAAGGTGCCGGGCAACAACTACGAGTTCACTCAGCCGATCCAGATGCGCTTCAACGAGCTGATATCGGGTGTGCGCTCCGATCTTGCGATCAAGATCTACGGCGACGATCTCGAGGTTTTGACCGAGCAAGCTGAACGCATCGAAAGGCTGCTCGCCGATGTTCCGGGTGCTGCGGATGTCAAAACCGAACAGATATCCGGCTTACCGATCATGAGCGTGTCTCCGAAACGCGACGTGCTCGCGCGTTACGGACTGTCGGTAGCTGATGTGCAAGAGGTCGTAGCGACCTACTTCGGTGGCGCCGATGCCGGCACTCTCTACGAAGGCGACCGACGCTACGGCATCGTCGTGCGACTGCCGGAAGTCTTGCGTTCGGACGTCACCACGGTTGGACAAATCACCATTCCCCTGCCCGACGGTGGTTATGTCCCGCTGCGGGAAGTCGCTGAGGTCACTATTGCTCCGGGGCCCAACCAGATCCAACGTGAACAAGGTAAACGCCGTGTGGTGATCACGGCTAATGCACGTGGTCGTGATCTTGGCAGTCTCGTGGCCGAAGCACAGCAGAAGATCGATACGGACATCACGCTGCCTGAGGGGTATTGGCTCGATTACGGTGGCACGTTCGAACAACTCGAGTCGGCGAGTCAACGCCTCATGGTCGTCGTGCCCGCCACGCTGCTGTTGATCATGGGATTGTTGCTGCTCGCCTTCCGCTCGCTCAAAGACGCACTGATCATCTTCAGCGGCGTACCGCTGGCGCTGACCGGCGGCATACTCGCGCTGTGGTTACGCGACATTCCTCTCTCCATCAGTGCGGGAGTCGGCTTCATCGCGCTCTCGGGCGTGGCCGTGCTCAACGGACTCGTCATGGTGAGCTTCATCCGCCGCCTGCGTGAAGAAGGCAGATCGCTGCAGGAGGCGATCATCGATGGTGCCCTCACCCGCTTGCGGCCCGTCATGATGACCGCTCTCGTCGCAGCGCTCGGCTTCGTACCCATGGCGTTCAATACGGGGATCGGCAGCGAGGTACAGCGACCGCTCGCGACGGTCGTCATCGGCGGTATCGTCTCTTCGACGCTGCTGACCTTGCTCGTACTGCCGGCGCTCTATCGCATACTGCACGCGAGAGAGGCGCAGACGAGTTGACCACGCAAGTTGTCTGGTTCAAGCGCGATCTGCGCGGAAACGGATACACCGCTGGATTGTCGGATGACGACGCACGCTTCATTCAATCAATCGCGTGGGAAACCGTCAGAGAGTTAGCTCACTAAGTACTGACTAACCCGTCGATCTTATTCGTTGACTCGTACATCGTCTTCTCTTGTGTGGAAGCTAAGCTCTGCGTGCCGAGGTGTTTTTGAAGTCAAAATCAGCCGTCAAAAACACGATATTTACTTACACATTTTCTTACACACAGATTAGTGACACGTGTAAGTCATTGAAGGCCAACAGGGA
>JALRHE010000287.1 GCA_023253235.1 Steroidobacteraceae bacterium | reverse complement strand
CCGCCGTTTTCTTTGCACAAGGTGCAGAGTGATTAGAACCGATCGAGGTTCATCACCTTATCCCAAGCGGCGACGAAGTCTTGCAGGAACTTATCCTTGCCATCCTTCATCGCGTAAACCTCGGCGATCGCGCGCAGCTCGGAGTTCGAGCCGAACACGAGGTCAACCGGAGTTGCCGTCCACTTGATCGCGTCGCCTCGGCGACCCTCGTAGACGCCCTCGCCCTGAGCCGACTTCGACCAAGTGGTCGAGGTGTCGAGCAAATTGATGAAGAAGTCATTCGAGAGCGTACCCGGACGATCCGTGAACACGCCGTGGGCGGCCTGACCCGCGTTGGCATTCAACACGCGCAGACCTCCCACCAACACCGTCATCTCGGGGACGCTAAGCGTGAGCAGGTTCGCACGATCGACCAACGCATCAGCGGGCGAGAGACGGTTACCCTTCACGTAGTAGTTACGGAAGCCATCTGCAGCAGGCTCAAGCGGCTTGAACGAAGCGACATCGGTTTGCGCCTGTGACGCATCCATACGACCCGGCTTGAACGGCACGGTGATGTTGCTGCCGGCATTCTTTGCCGCCTGCTCGATCGCCGCAGCGCCACCCAACACGATGAGGTCGGCCATCGATACCTTCTTGCCACCCTTCTTCTGAGCTGCGTTGAAATCCTTCTGGATGCCCTCCAAGGCGGCCAGCACCTTGGCAAGTTCCTTCGGATTGTTCGCTTCCCAGTCCTTCTGCGGAGCGAGGCGTACGCGCGCGCCATTGGCGCCGCCACGCATGTCGGTACCGCGGAAGGTCGCAGCGGACGACCACGCCGTCCGAACGAGCTCAGAGGTAGTCAGACCGGAGGCCAGGATCTTGCCCTTGAGCGCAGCCACGTCCTGATCATTGATCAGCTCGTGATCGACCGCAGGGATCGGGTCCTGCCATGTCAACACTTCGGCAGGCGACATGGAACCCAAGTAGCGCGAACGCGGACCGAGGTCGCGGTGCGTCAGCTTGAACCATGCGCGCGCGAAGGCGTCAGCGTACTGATCCGGATTCTTGCGGAAACGCTCGGAGATCTTGCGGTACTCCGGATCGAACTTCAGCGAGAGATCCGTCGTGAACATGATCGGCGGGTGACGCTTGGTCTTATCGTGCGCATCGGGCACCAGACTCCACGCGCTCTTGTCCGTCGGCACCCACTGGATCGCGCCCGCGGGGCTACGCGTCTGTTCCCACTCGAACGTGAACAGGTTGTCGAGGTACTGCGTCGTCCACGCGATCGGGTTGGCTGACCAAGCGCCCTCGAGGCCGCTCGTGATGGTGTCAGCGCCCTTGCCGGTGCCGCACTTGTTCTTCCAACCGAGACCCTGCTGTTCGACGCCGGCCGCGGCCGGTTCGGCACCGAGGCAACCCTCGGGGTTACGCGCACCGTGTGCCTTACCGAAGGTGTGACCACCCGCGATCAACGCAACGGTCTCCTCGTCGTTCATCGCCATGCGACCGAAGGTCTCGCGGATGTCGCGAGCGGCTGCG
>JALRHE010000270.1 GCA_023253235.1 Steroidobacteraceae bacterium | reverse complement strand
TGCGACGGCCGAGGATGGTCTTCGGCAGCATGCCCTTGATGGCGAACTGCAGGACGCGCTCCGGATGCTCCTTGAGGAGCTTCTCGAGGGCGATCGACTTGATACCGCCGATGGCGCCGGTGTGGTGGTAGTAGATCTTGTCGGTGAGCTTCGCACCGGTGACCTTCACCTGCTCGGCGTTGACCACGACGATGTGATCGCCCATGTCGACGTGCGGGCTGTAATCCGCCTTGTGCTTGCCCTTGAGGCGCAACGCGATCTGCGAAGCCAAACGACCGAGGGTTTTACCCTTGGCGTCGACGACGAACCAATCACCGCGAACGGTCGCGGGTTTTGCAAATACCGTGCTCATGTTCCAAGCTCTCCGACTGCGGCGGGCGCCCCGAATGGCGGGGTACCGCAAGTCCCGAAAAAGGCGCGAGAGTGTACGTGACCCGCCCCGTCTTTGCAAAACCCTCCTTACAGAGGGGCCGACCCGTCCCTCGACCCGCGTCCGGTACCGCACAACAATTTTGCCAAATGACCCTAAAGCCGCGCCCAGCCCGGCCGTAACAACCACTGAGAAATGAGCGATCCCATGCAACAACCCCTCGACAACCTGCTGATCACCCTCGACCGGGCCCTGCGCTCGGTGCTGGCCTCCCCGGTCGCCGCGAGGCCCATGCCGGGCGCGGAGCTGCCCGAGGCCGACCTGTCGGAGGCCGAACGACGCGAAGCCGCCAACCTGATGCGGGTCAACCACGCAGGTGAGATTGCTGCGCAGGCGCTCTACCACGGTCAGGCGGCCTTCGCGCAGCGTCCGCAAGTGCGCGAGATGTTGCTGCAGGCAGCTCGCGAGGAGGCCGATCACCTGGCTTGGTGCGAACAACGGTTAAGGGAGCTCGGCTCGCGTCCGAGCGTGCTCGGCCCGCTCTGGTACGCCGGCTCGTTCGCCATCGGTGCGGCTGCTGCCGTCGCCGGTGATCGCATCAGCCTCGGCTTCGTCAGTGAAACCGAGAAGCAAGTTGAAGGCCACATCGACAGTCATCTGCAGCGCTTGCCGCAGGCAGATGCTCGCAGTCGCGCCGTGCTCGAAGTCATGCGCGGCGACGAGATAGCCCACGGTGCAACCGCGCGCGAGGCCGGTGGCACCGAGTTACCGCCACCCGTTCGCGATGCGATGCACGCGACCGCCAAAGTCATGACGAGTACGAGTTATTGGTTCTGACCCCACCTCCGGAGAAACCACCATGCTGCCCAACCACAAACCTGCCAACGCCAATCTGGTTCGATCCGTCTCGACCGCACCGGGCTTGCGCAGTGCCGTGGTTCCGCAGCGACCACTCGGTCCGCCACCAAAACCCGTCGCTGTCGCACCGAAACCGGTCTCGCCGATGCAGCGTTTCATCGACATCGGCGTGAAACGACAGGTTGCTTCGCGCACCGTGCTTGTGCGTGGTGGTGAGCCACCCGATGTGCTCTTCCTCGTGGTGTCGGGTTCGGTCGAGGTGGTGATCGAAGACGATCAAGGCAAGCAGATGGTGCTCGTCTATCTCGGCAAGGGTGAATTCTTTGGCACCATGGTCTCGCTCGGTACAGAGCCAGGGCGCAGTATGTTCGTGCGAGCCCGCGGTCGCGCCGAGATCGCCGAAATGCGTTATGCACGCTTCCAGCAGCTGGCCGCCGAGCAGCCCATGCTCGCACTCGAACTCGCCGCGCAGTTGGCCGAGCGACTCGAGCACGCCACTCGCAAGCTACGCGATCTCGCCTTCGTCGATGTCAGTGGACGCATCGAGCGCAGCCTGCGCGAGCTCTGCGAAGAGCCCGACGCGATGACCCACCCCGATGGCATGCAGATTCGCGTCTCGCGACAGGAGCTGGCGCGACTCGTCGGTTGCTCGCGCGAGATGGCCGGGCGCGTACTGAAGTCACTCGAAAACGAAGGTGTCCTGCGCGCGAACGGCAAGACGGTCGTGCTGCTCGGATTCAGACCCGCGAAACTGAGTCAGCCTGCCGCATCGACCGCTGAACGCATGGCACGCACGGTCGCCGCGTAATCGCGGCTGCCGAAGATCGCTGAGCCGGCGACGAACGTATCGGCGCCGGCGGCAGCGACGGCGCCGATGTTGTCCGTCTTGATGCCGCCATCGACTTCCAGACGAATCTCGCGACCCGTCGCATCGATGCGTTCACGCACCGCACGAATCTTGGCCAAAGTCTCGGGTATGAACGACTGACCACCGAAACCGGGATTCACCGACATCAGCAATACGAGATCGATCTTCTCGAGCGTGTGATCGAGCCACGACAGCGGTGTGGCCGGGTTGAGCACAAGCCCGGGACGACAACCGGCTTCGCGAATGAGACCGATGGTGCGATCGACATGGTCGCTCGCCTCGGGATGGAAGCTGATC
>JALRHE010000226.1 GCA_023253235.1 Steroidobacteraceae bacterium | reverse complement strand
GCCTCCGCTTTACGTTTGGCTTCCGCCTCCGCCTTGCGTTTCACCTCGGCCACGCGCTTGGCTTCCGCTTCGCGTTGCGCTTGCTCCTTGGCACGATCAGGCTTCGGCGGCGCGGGCTCCGCTGGAGGCTCGGGTGTTGGCTCAGGCTCGGATGCCGGCTCGGGCTCTGGTTCGGGCTGCGGTGCGATCGGCGGCTGCCGACTGGGTCGCAGCGCGCCGATATCCTTCGCATCGACGACGGTCGCCTCGATCGCGAGCGTCTGCAGTGGTGGTGTCGAGGCAGACGTCACCCACCACCCCCCAGCCACGATCACAGCCACCAATACGCCGTGCAACAACGCCGAGAGGATGAAGGGTCGCCAACGCCCCGCTTGCGAGGTCATGAGCGCGGCAGAGGCTCGGTCAAAAATCCGACCTTGGCGGCACCGGCGCGCTGCAAGAGAACCATCGCCTCGACGACGCGCCCGTATGCCACGGCTCGATCGCCTTTGACGAATACCGGCACACCCGGCGTTCGACGCAGTAGAGCCGCCACGCGCGATTCCAGCATGACGTCATCGAGAGCCTCGCTCGGGCTTTCGCCTTGGTTTAGGAACAACCGGCCGTCGGCATCGATGGAGATCACGATCGGCGGCGTGTTTTTGAAATCGTCAGGGTCGATCGCTTCGGCTTCTGCCTGCGGCAAATCGACCTTGATCCCTTGCGTCAACAACGGTGCGGTAACCATGAAGATGATGAGCAGCACGAGCATCACGTCGATGTAGGGAACGACGTTGATCTCGCTCATCGGGCGGCGGCCGCGCTTCAGCTGTGCCATGGCGGTTCTTTGACCTCAACTCACGCTGCGCGTTGCGTGACGCTGCAGAATGGTGGAGAACTCCTCCATGAAGGCGTCGTAGCGACTTTCGAGACGCCACACCTGATCAGCGTAGCGGTTATAGGCGACGACGGCAGGAATCGCCGCGAACAGGCCGATCGCGGTGGCAATCAACGCCTCGGCGATACCCGGCGCCACCGTGGCAAGCGTTGCCTGCTGCACCGAGCCCAAGCCGACGAAGGCATGCATGATGCCCCACACGGTCCCGAAGAGCCCCACGTAAGGGCTCGTAGAACCCACCGTCGCGAGGTTCGATAGGCCCTGCTCCAGGTTCTCGATTTCTTTGATCTGCTGGGCCTTCATCGCTCGGCGCGCACCCTCGAGCAAGACGTCTGCACTGTCGACGCCCTGCTGCTTCAGGCGCGCGAATTCACGGAAGCCTGCCTGGAAGATGCTGTCGATTCCCGCAGCTCTCCCCCGGGCCTCGATGCTCTTGTAGAGCGCAGCCAGATCGCCGCCCGACCAAAACTCTCGATCGAAGCGTTGCAGATCGTCCGACGCCGATCGCAGCACCTTACGCTTGCGGAAAATGATGCCCCAAGAATAGACGGAGGCCGCCAGCAGCAACGCCATCACGGCCTGAACCACGATGGTGGCCTCGGAGATCAAGCGCAAAATAGACAAATCATTCAAGGCAGATACTCCGACATGCGCCGCGGACGCAGCGACTTGGCATCGACACAAACCACACGGACTCGACCCTCGATCAGAAGTTCCCCATCGGCGCGATGGATGGCCTGCTCGAAGATCGCACTCGTACGACCGTCGGGAGCCGCCCGACAACTGACGATCAACTCATCGTCGAGTCTCGCCGGCGAGCGATAATCGACCTCGACGTGCAGCACCATGAACAGCACACCGCGCTCACGCTCGAGCGATGACTGCGATACGCCGAGGGCGCGCAACCATTCGGTACGAGCGCGTTCCATGAACTTCAGGTAGTTGGCGTAGTAAACGACACCACCGGCATCGGTATCTTCCCAATAGACTCGCACCGGCCAGCGCCAGCTCTCGCCGAACAATCGACTCATGCGTCCTCACCGAACAAGGGCATGGCCGAAGCCGGACGCACCGGCGGGGTCAACCCAAAGTGTAGATAGGCATTACGGGTCGCGACGCGACCGCGCGACGTGCGCATCAGAAAGCCCTGCTGGATCAAAAACGGTTCAATCACATCCTCGAGCGTGCCGCGCTCTTCGCCGATCGCCGCCGCCAGGCTATCGATGCCGACCGGACCACCCTCAAACTTGTCGATGATCGTCATGAGCAACTTGCGATCGAGCACATCAAAACCGAGCGGATCGACTTCGAGCAAATCGAGCGCGGCCCCCGCCATCGCCGCCGTGATGGTGCCATCGCCCTTCACTTGAGCGTAATCGCGCGCGCGCCGCAGTAGACGATTTGCAATACGCGGTGTGCCGCGCGAGCGCTCAGCAATCCGCTTCGCGCCTTCAGCCACGAGCGGCACACCAAGAATTCCGGCCGAACGCGTCACGACGTCGGTGAGATCGGCGACGTCGTAGAACTCCAGGCGCTGCACGATCCCGAAGCGATCGCGCAACGGTGAAGTCAACAAGCCCGCACGCGTCGTGGCACCGACTAGGGTGAAGGGGGGCAAACTGAGTTTGATGGAACGCGCTGCCGGCCCTTCGCCGATCATGATGTCGAGCTGGTAGTCCTCCATCGCGGGGTACAGCACTTCTTCGACCACGGGTGACAGGCGATGAATCTCATCGACGAACAGCACGTCGCGCGGCTGCAGATTCGTCAGTAGCGCAGCCAGATCACCGGGTCGCTCCAGCACAGGGCCCGAAGTCTGCTTGAGGTTGACCCCCATCTCGGTGGCCAAAATATTCGCCAGCGTCGTCTTGCCGAGACCGGGCGGACCAAAGATCAATACGTGATCGAGCGCTTCGCCGCGACTGCGTGCTGCGCCGATGAAAATCTCGAGCTGCTCCTTGACGGGGCGCTGACCGACATAATCCGCCAGACGCTTGGGCCGGATCGCCCGATCGATCGCCTCTTCCTCGCGCGAACCCTCTGCACTGATGACGCGCTCAGTCATTTGGCGGCCCCTTGCAGCGCTTTACGGATGAGATCTTCGGTACTGGTTGCGCCCGCACCCACCGCCTTGATGAGCCGCGTCGCCTCCGCAGGTTTGTAGCCCAAGGCAACCAAGGCCGAAAACGCCTCGCCCTCGGGCCCAGCGACCGACATCTCCGCCGCAACGGTCGGATTGGTTTGATCGGATTCGAGTCGATCGCGCATTTCGATGACGAGTCGCTCAGCCGTCTTACGCCCGACCCCAGGGATTTTCGTCAGCGCACCGGCATCACCCGCGAGTACGCAGGCGGCAAATCCTTCGACGGTTGTGCCCGATAGGATGGCGAGCGCAATCCTCGGACCCACGCCTTGCACTTTCAGCAGGTGGCGAAACAAGCGTCGCTCTTCGAGACTGCCGAACGCGTAGAGAATATGGGCATCTTCGCGAACGACCAGATGCGTCAGCAAGCGCGTGGTTTCTCCCACGGCCGGCAGACCGTAGAAAGTCGACATCGGAGCCTCGAGCTCGTAGCCGACACCGCCCACCTCCAACAAAAGTTGGGGTGGTGCTTTGATGACGATCTTTCCGGTCAGCGAACCGATCATGCATTACCTGCCGCGAGCAGCGCGCGCAAACGTCGATGGTGCGCATGGCAAAGCGCCACGGCGAGCGCATCGGCCGCATCGGCGGTCAAACGCC
>JALRHE010000214.1 GCA_023253235.1 Steroidobacteraceae bacterium | reverse complement strand
TCGGTTGCTCTCTCTGCATCCCGGCGTCACTGTCGATCAGGTAAGAGCAGCTACCGGATTTCCGCTCGAGGTGGGTGCCCGAACGCCGGAGACGGCGCCACCGACGGCCGAGCAGCTCGTAGTGATCCGCGAGCGTCTCGACCCCAAAGGTTTACGCTCCACGGTCTTCAAGGGGGATCCGCCCGGGGACCGTCGCTGAGCATCACGGGAGAGTAGGCCAATGAGCGAGATTCATTACGAAACCGATACCCCGATTCTTTATGAGGTCAAGGGTCCCATCGCTTGGCTCACGATGAACCGTCCGGAGTTTGCTAATTCGCAGAACTCACAGATGACCTACGCGATCGACGATGCACTGCGTCGCGCAGCTAATGACGATGCGGTGAAAGTGATCGTCCTCAAAGGTGCTGGCAAACATTTCTCAGGTGGTCACGATATCGGCACTCCGGGCCGCGATGTCAAAAAAACCTGGCCAGAGCGGCGTACGCTTTGGTACGACCACGTCAATAAGCCAGGAGCCGAGTTCTTCTACGCGCGCGAGCAAGAGGTCTACCTCGGCATGTGTCGGCGTTGGCGCGAGTTACCAAAACCGACGATTGCCATGGTGCACGGCGCTTGTATCGCAGGCGGATTGATGTTGGCGTGGGTGTGCGACCTGATCGTGGCTTCTGATGATGCCTACTTCGCCGATCCTGTTGTACGGATGGGTATCCCGGGGGTCGAATATTTCGCACACCCATACGAACTCAATCCACGCATCGCCAAAGAATTTCTGTTCACCGGCGATCGCATGAGCGCCGAACGCGCTTATCAGATGGGCATGGTCAATCGCATCGTGCCGCGCGCCGACTTGGAATCGGCAACGACTCAGCTCGCTGAGAAGGTGGCGGCGATGCCGCGGCTGGGCCTTGCGCTGACCAAACAAGCCATCAACCATGTCGAAGATCTACAAGGTAAGCGCGCTGCGATGGATGCCGTGTTCCACATGCATCATTTCGCCCATGCGCAGGGCGATCTAACCGTGGGTAACAACCTAGGTGGAATGGACGCCAAGTCGATGGCGGCCGCCAACAAGGCCGGTGACAAGTCGGGCGATGAGGGCGGCTCACGATGACCGCTCACGACGCACTCAATACGCCGCTGGTTGGGATGCTCGGTTGCCGCTATCCGATCGTACAGACCGCGATGGGGTGGGTGGCGCGGCCTGAGTTGGTCGCCGCCTCGTGCAATGCGGGTGCTTTCGGATTTCTCGCCGCCGCTTCCTTGTCCGCTGATGAGGTCGGTCCGTCGATCGATAGGGTACGTGAACTCACCGATCGGCCCTTCGGCGTGAACTTTCACATGTTCCAGCCGGGCGCCGCACGGATCGTCGATACCATCATCGCCGCCAAAGTGCGCGCAGTGAGTTTTGGGCGTGGACCCGATAAGAACATCATCCGTCGTTTTCGCGACGCCGGTATCGTGTGTATGCCGACCGTTGGTGCGTTGCGACATGCTCAAAAAATGGTGGAGATCGGAGTCGACGCGATCACCATCCAAGGTGGTGAAGGTGGCGGTCACACGGGTTCGGTACCCACCACGCTCTTGCTGCCGCAGGTCCTAGATGCGGTGAAGGTGCCGGTCATCGCGGCCGGCGGGTTTTTCGACGGACGAGGTCTCGCTGCCGCGCTTGCCTACGGTGCTGCGGGTGTCGCGATGGGAACGCGTTTCCTGATGACGCGAGATTGCCCGGTACCCGAGGTGACCAAGTCGCGCTACGTGGGCGCGGGTCTCGATGACATCGTACTGACGACTCGACTCGATGGCTTGCAGCATCGCCTGCTGCGAAACGAGGTCCTTTCAGAAGTCGAGAACGCCGGTTCACTGTCGTTACTGGTGTCGGCGCTGAAGAATGCTTGGTTGCTCAAACAGCGCACCGGTGCGAGCGTCGCCGAACTCGTGGCTGCGGCGCGCGGTATGCAACGCGAGAGCGGGCTGTCGTTTGGTCAGGCACTGATGGCGGCGAATTCGCCCGTGCTGATCGAGCGTTCGATGATCCAGGGTCGTCCCGCCGAGGGTGTGATGTCGACGGGAATGGTGGCAGGCATTCTGGGTGACCTGCCGAGTTGCGACGAATTGATTGCACGCATGGTCGACGACGCGCAGCAGCGTTTGCATCGCCTTGCAGGAGGTTGAGCTCATGCCGATCCGGGTCGATATCAGAGACAAAGTCGCCGACATTGTGCTCGCGCACCCTCCGGTCAATGCCTTCGATTCAGAGGGTTGGCTAGCACTCGCTCGGACGATCGAGGAGACCGGTCGCAACCCTGACGTTCGTTGCGTGATGATCCACTCCGAGACTAAGGGTTTTTGTGCGGGAGTGGACATCAAAGAATTGCAGGCGCACCCTGATCGTATCGTCGA
>JALRHE010000163.1 GCA_023253235.1 Steroidobacteraceae bacterium | reverse complement strand
GATAGCCACGCTGCTGTAGCTGGGCGCACATGGCACGCGCGTTGATCACAACCTGACGCTGGTAATCTTTGAACTCCGGCTGTAGCGCCTCGAGGAAGGCGACCGCCTTCGCTGCGATCACATGCATCAACGGACCGCCCTGCGTACCCGGGAAGACCAACGAGTTGAATTTCTTGGTGAGCTCGTCGTTCTTGCGCGCCAAAATCAAGCCTCCGCGCGGACCGCGCAGCGTCTTGTGAGTCGTGGTGGTCACGACATCCGCGTAAGGAATGGGGTTCGGATAGACACCCGCCGCCACCAGACCCGCCACGTGCGCCATGTCGACGTGCAGGTAGGCACCCACCTTGTCGGCGATCGCGCGAAACCGCGGGAAATCGAGCAAACGGGAATACGCGGAGAAGCCGGCGATGATGAGCTTGGGCTTGACCTCGAGCGCCTGCGCTTCGAGCGCGTCGTAGTCGATCTCGCCGTTATCCGGCCGAATGCCGTACTGCGAGGCGGTAAAAATCTTGCCTGAGAAGTTCACCTTCGCGCCGTGCGTGAGGTGTCCGCCGTGATCGAGACTCATACCGAGGATGGGATCGCCGGGCTTGAGCATCGCCAGATAGACCGCGGCGTTCGCCTGCGATCCCGAGTGCGGCTGCACGTTGGCGTAGTCGGCGCCGAAGAGCTGCTTGGCGCGGTCGATCGCCAACTGCTCGGCAACATCCACGTGCTCGCAACCACCGTAGTAGCGCTTGCCCGGATAGCCTTCGGCGTATTTGTTGGTGAGCACGGACCCCTGCGCCTCGAGCACGCGCGGGCTCGCATAGTTCTCGGAGGCGATCAGTTCGATGTGATCTTCCTGACGTTGCCGTTCGGCGCCCATCGCAGCGGCGAGCTCTGGGTCGAATCCGGCAATGGTCATCTGTCTGGAGAACATCGGCGAGGCCTCGGGAAAGCAGGTGGCGAAGAGCGCCGTATTTTAGCCGAACGAGGTGGCTCGCCGGCCCTCTCGTCTTGCAATCAAGCGAAAAGATGCTCGACGACGGCATTCCAGGCAGAGGCGATGTTCGGCCGGTGGTAGCCGCCGCCACCGGTCGCGAGTAGGCGGCCGTGGCCTAGGCGCTCGGCCAAGACGCGCAAATCCGCCGTAGCGCGCGCATGCGCAGCGGGGGAGAACCGCAGATGGGTCAGCGGATCGCCCGCCACACTGTCGGCGCCTGCCTGCAGGATGATGAACTCGGGCGCGAACCCCTCGAGGTGACGCAGTACCTGCTGCCAAGCAGGCTCGAAAACGGCATCGTCGGCGCCCGGCATCAGCGGCAGGTTGAGCTTGGTGCCCGTCGCCTCGCCCTTACCGATTTCGTCGTCCGAGCCCGTCCCGGGGTACAAGTGGCGCCCATCCTCATGGATGTCGGCGAAGATGAGGCCCGGGTCGGTCTCGAAACCGTAATAAAGCCCATCGCCATGGTGAGCGTCGATATCGACGTAAGCGATGCGCTGCAGGCCGTACTCGCGGCGCAACCACTCGATCAGAACACCGCAATCGTTCAAAGCGCAGAAGCCGGCTGCGCCACGTCGTGCCGCGTGGTGCAGGCCTGCGATGGGCACGAAGGCGCGACGGGCTCGACCCTGCATAATCTCCGAACCCGCCAGTAAAACGCCTCCGACGACGTCTGAGGCGGTCTCGAAGACACCGCGAAAGGCAGGCGTGTCACCCCCATCGAGGTAACCGTCGCCGGTCGCGGAGCGCTGCTGCAGGAAAG
>JALRHE010000090.1 GCA_023253235.1 Steroidobacteraceae bacterium | reverse complement strand
AGATGGTAGCGGGTGCTCTGATAGTTGATGGTGCTGCGGAAGGCGTCGCGGTAGCGGATGCCGACGTCGAGCGCCAGCTGGCTGGCAACCGGCAGCTTCAGGCCGGCGTCCATCGCCCAGTGAGAATATGCGCTCTTGTCGGTATTGCTGGTCTTCTGGCCGAGCCGCACCGCGAGATAGGGGCTGAACGGCAAGCCGGGGTACTTCCGCCAGGAATTGTTCGTATACGAGCGTGCCGACGAGCCTTGTCGTCACTGCGACGAGCCGATCCGACAGCGTGTGCTCGGGCAGAGATCCACCTACTGGTGCCATCGATGCCAGAGCTGAAACCTCGTTTGCTGACCCGTCGCACACTGCTTGCGCACTTTGAACGTACGGATCGCAGGATCGCTCAGCTGATCTCGATCGCCGGCCCCTATCGACTACGCCCGAGCGAATGCGCATCACCGTTTCGTCATCTGGCAGAAGCGATCGTATCGCAACAAATCAGTGGTGCTGCCGCGCGTTCGATACTGCGACGATTCATTGACACCTGCGGTGGCGATCCGCTCGACGAGGCCTATTTTCCAACACCTGAAGCGGTGCTGGCTCGCGATGTTCCAAGCTTACGCGCAGCAGGACTCTCGGCTGCCAAAGTCACAGCTCTGCAGGATCTGGCGCGCAAGACGATCGAAGGCGTCGTACCGGATACGACAACGCTACTGGCATTGGATGACGAAGCGATCGTCGAACGTCTCATCGCCGTGCGTGGCATCGGTCGGTGGACGGTGCAGATGATGTTGATGTTCCAGTTGGGCCGACCCGACGTTCTGCCCGTCGACGACTATGGCGTACGTAACGGCTTCAAGCTGCTGTACAAAAAACGAGAGCTGCCCACACCCGGCGAACTCGCTCGTCATGGTGCGCGCTGGACACCTTACCGCTCTGCCGCCGCCTGGTACCTATGGCGAGCAGTCGATCTCGCCCGGGCCGGTGAACTTACTTCGGCACTCGCCGATGTTCGCGTAGCGCGTTCGCCACCACCGGATGCACGAACTCCGAGACGTCGCCGCCCAGGATTGCGATCTCGCGCACCAGCGTCGAAGAAATGAAGGTGAACTGCTCCTGCGGTGTCATGAACACCGTCTCGATCTCCGGCGCGAGATGCCGACTCATGTTGGCAAGCTGAAACTCGAACTCGAAATCGGAGACGGCGCGTAAGCCGCGCACGATGACATTGAGATCGTTCTTGCGAGCGAAATCGACCGTGAGCTCGGAGTAACCCACGACTTGAACATTCGGCAAATCCGATAGCACGGCGCGTGCGAGTTCGACGCGTCGCTCGAGAGGAAAGAGAGGCGCCTTGTTGGGGTTCGCTGCAATCGCGATCACGACTTTCGCGAAGATACTCGATGCACGGCGCACCAAATCGTGATGACCGTTGGTGATCGGGTCGAAGGTGCCCGGATAGACGGCGTTGCGCTTCATGAAGGCTCCCCTCCCTCAGAGTGACGTCGCAGTAGATGATAACCGACCTCACCCGCTCTGCCCTCGCGCCACGGCTTCCAAGTCGGTGGCAACTCGGCGAGAGCACGCGCAGCGGGCATCTCGAGATACACGAACGCCTGTGACGACAGCCATCCACCGGCTTCGAGGCGCTGCGCCACCGGCGACCATAGATCCGCATCGAAAGGCGGATCGAGAAACACGAGATCGAACGGAGCGCTGGTGCTCGGGCGCGTGGCGGCAAGCCAGCGCAGTGCGTCTGCCCGGACCACCTCGACCTGCAGGGCACCCCACTCGCGGCAGTGATCCTGCAGCGCCGTCACGCAACGCTGATCGGTCTCGAGGCACACCACGCTTGCCGCACCGCGCGAGGCCGACTCGAGGCCCAGCGCGCCGCTGCCAGCGAAGGCATCCAGAACTCGCGCACCGCGTATCACTGGCGAGAGCCAATTGAAGAGGGTTTCGCGCACCCGATCGGGAGTCGGACGAATGGGCGTACCGGCCGGAAAACGGATTTTCCGACCGCGCCACTGACCCGCGATGATGCGAACTTCGTTGGAGTTGGCCATCCAAGGCGCAGGGTAGCCTAAAATCCCTCTCTCTATGCCAGCCGAATCCCAGGGCGGTTTTTTCGCCAGACTCAAAGACCGCTTGATGAAGCCGCAAGGCGGCTTGGCCTCGGGTTTCGCCCGCTTGTTCGGCGCTCGCCGGATCGATGCCGAGATACTCGAAGAACTGGAGACGCGCTTATTGCAGGCCGACGTCGGCGTTGCGGTAACGACCGAGTTGCTCGAGGGATTGCGTAAGCGCATCGCACGACACCAACTCGATGATATCGAGGCTTTGCGCCAAGCGCTGCGCGAAGACATCACGGCGCTGCTGCAACCGGTGGCCAAGCCACTCGTCATCGATCGAGGGCACAAGCCGTACACCATCCTCGTCGTTGGCGTGAACGGATCGGGCAAGACGACGAGCATCGGCAAACTCGCTACTCGGTATACACGGGATGGTCTCAAGGTGATGCTCGCTGCGGGTGATACCTTCCGCGCTGCCGCTGTCGAACAGATCGGCATCTGGGCGGATCGCAGCGGCGCCGAATTGATTGCACAACAGAGCGGTGCAGACCCGGCCGCTGTCGCCTTCGACGCGCTGAATGCAGCGCGTAGCCGAGGCGTCGACGTATTGATTGCAGACACGGCGGGCCGTCTACAGGCGCAAGCGCATCTGATGGAGGAGCTACGCAAGGTGCGGCGCGTGCTCGGCAAAGCGGACGCGACGGCACCACATGAAGTTTTGCTCGTGCTCGATGCGAACCAAGGGCAAAATGCGCTCGCACAAGCCAAGCAGTTCCATGACGCCGTGGGCGTCACCGGTCTCGTGCTCACCAAACTCGATGGCACGGCCAAAGGCGGCATCGTTCTGGCGATCGCCAAACAACTGGGATTGCCGATCCGTTTTATCGGCATCGGTGAAGGCGCCGACGATTTCGGTGAGTTCGATGCCGCTGCTTTCGCTGCCGCACTCATCGATGGAGAGTGAATTCGCATGATTCGTTTTGAGCGCGTATCCAAGCGCTATCCGAACGGCCGAGAAGCCCTGCGGGATGTCACCCTGCAGATTGGCGCCGGCGAGTTCGTTTTTTTGACTGGTCGCTCTGGCGCAGGCAAGAGCTCGATCCTCAAACTCGTTGCATTGCTCGAACGACCTACGCGCGGCACCGTCATGGTCAATGGTCAGGACACCGGCAGCCTGCCAGCGCGTGCGATCCCGGCGTTTCGACGTCGACTGGGCGTGGTCTTTCAAGATCACCAACTTTTGATGGATCGCCCCGTCTACGACAATGTCGCCCTGCCGCTGATCGTCTCGGATACGCCATTTCGCGATATCGACAAACGCGTGCGCGCAGCGCTCGATCAAGTCGGTCTGCTGCAGTACGAGCGCTCCTTGCCGCTCGAGCTCTCCATTGGTGAGCAGCAACGCGTCGGCATCGCGCGTGCCGTCGTCGCGCGGCCGACGATCCTCATCGCAGACGAACCTACCGGCAATCTCGATCACGCGCTCGCCCGT
>JALRHE010000032.1 GCA_023253235.1 Steroidobacteraceae bacterium | reverse complement strand
AGCTTGCCATTCAGGTCGCAGGCGGCGCCGGCTACACGCGCGATCTACCGCTGGAGCGTCTCTATCGCGACAACCGACTGAACCACATCCACGAGGGGGCCTGGGGTATCCATGGGCTCGATCTGCTCGGTCGCAAGGTTTCGTTGCACGGCGGCGCCGCGTTCGATCTCTGGAGTCGAACTATTTCGCGCACGATCGACTCGAGCGCGTCGATCGAGGGGTTGCGTGAGAGTGCGACCGTTTTGGGTGAGTTGCTTAAGCTCGCGCGTGAGGCCACGCAACGGGTGATGGAGCGTCAACGCGCGGGCGAAGTTGAGCGTGCGCTGACCAATGCCACGATATATCTCGATGCGATCGGGACGATCACCGTCGGTTGGCGGTGGCTCGAGCGAGCGAGTATCGCGATGATCCAGTTGCGCAATGAGTCACTGAGTCAGAGCGAGCGAGATTTTCTGCAGGGCAAGGTATTCGCCGCGCAGCATTTCTTTGCGCAGGATATTCCTCGCGCCCGGGCCCAACTCGGCATCGTCGCGAGTTTCGACGATGCCGTGTTGAGGTTGCCGGAAGCGGGATTCTGATTCGATCAGCGTTTGCGCGACTGAAGTTCCTTCAGCAGATGGTCCGCCTTGTAAACCTTCGTCAGCGCCTCCCGCATGATCGCCGGGTGTACGGCTGTCGAGCGATTCTTCTCGGTGTCGAACCAGTAGGAACCCGATATCGAATGGATGTTGCCATCGAACATCAGTCCAACGACTTCACCCTTGGCATTGAGCAGTGGGCTGCCTGAGTTGCCGCCGACGATGTCGTTGTTTCCCGATGCATTAAAGCGGGTCGACAGGTCGAGCTGGTCTTTGACCGCAAGCCAACTGGCCGGAATCGCGAACGGAGGCTCACCGGTGGCCCGTTCGAATAGCGTGGCGAGCGTCGTGTATGGCGGGACGATCTTGCCGGGCTCTTCCCAGCCTTGCACCGTGCCGAAGTTCAGACGCAAGGTGAAGGTGGCATCCGGATAAACGTTGGTTCCATAGATCGCAAAGCGGGCTTTGGCGATTTTGGTCTCGGCGACGCTGACTGGTGCCTCGACCTCATCTTCGTATCGCTTGCGCATTTGTCGCGAGCGATCGTCGATCTGCCGAGCGAGCACGATCATCGGATCGGTCGATGCGGCGACAGCCGCTGCGCCGCCATTCCACAGAGCAAGTCGCGCAGCCGGATCCGCGAGCGTAGAGCCCTCGATCAACTTGTTCGCCAAGGTATCCGGCGAGTCGGCGCGCAGCAATTGGCGTACCGTCGTATCGTCCGGTCCCAGCCACTCACGCATACGCTCCAGACTGAAGGAGAGCGTCAGTCGTTCGAGTTCCGGATACACCGGCACGGGTGCCTTCAATTGCTGCTCGATTCGCGGCAGGGCAGCATCGGTAAACTCGCGCAGGCGCTCGCCGTTGGGCTTCTCGCGCTCGGCCGTTGCGCGAACCAAGGTGCGTGCGTAGCGGAACAAGCGGCTGTTGAAGCCGGCGGCACCTTCGAGGAAGGTCAGCTCGTTGGTCAGCCCGCGAGCGACGCGGTTGGCGCGTTCGATGTCACCCCACGGATCACCGATGGCGGCCAACGACGGTGTGGCGGCCACTCGCTCACGCAGTGCCGCTTCATCGCGTTGCTTTTTGGCCATCAAGTTTTCGTCGAGGAGCGCATCGAGCAATTTACGACGGACCTTGATGCCGTTCTCGAGGCCACTCAAGGAATCATCGACGATGCGGCGATTCGCCTCGCTGCCTTTGGCGAATTGGATATAGCGACCACGCAGCTCACTGCTGCGCAGTAGGGAGGTCGGCAGATCGGTATCGCGCAACCGTTGCAGCTGCGACACCGTCAACAAGCGATCTGTCGAGCCCGGATGGCCAGACACCAAGATCAGCTCGCCA
>JALRHE010000004.1 GCA_023253235.1 Steroidobacteraceae bacterium | reverse complement strand
GGATGGTCGTTACGCAACAACTCGATCACGATGGCCGGAGCCTGGCTCATGCGCAGCACCGGTGCCGAGTCGAAATTTTGTGATGTTGCCGCCCCTTCAGTGAAGCGGATGTCACCGTCGATAGCAGCCGAGAGCCCAAAGACGATACCGCCGGAGATCTGCGCATCGACCGTTCCCGGATCGATCATCAAGCCGCAATCGAATACGGCGGTGATTTTCTCGATGTGTACGCGTCGCCCGGTGACACGTACTTCGACCACTTCGGCACAGTACGAACCATAGGCGATGCTCAACGAGATGCCACGACCGCGCCCCTTGGGCAGCGGCCGACCCCAGCGTGCGAGTTCAGCCGCCCGCTCGAGCACGGCAAGTGCGCGTGGATCGTGCGCACACAACTCGCGACGCAGGTCCACGGGGTCGCGCCGCGTGAACGTCGCGATGTCGTCTATCGTGCTCTCGGAAAAAAATCCATTCTGCGATTGGGCAACCGAGCGCCAGGTACCGATCGGTACCGGTGCCTTGGTTTCGACGTAATCGGCAAACCGTGTTGGCAGACGATAAAAGTCGTTGATCAACAGCCCGGTTGCGAAGGGATCGGCAACACCGGGCGGCAAGTTACGCTTTTGGAAAGTGAAGATGCTCGGGCCGGTAATTCGGCTGTGCAGCGCTAAAAGTTGGCCGTCATCAGTCAGTCCTACTCGCGAACGAGCCACGTGAGCCGGCCTGAATCGATCGTGCAGGAAATCCTGCTCACGTGTCCAAGTCAGCTTGACGGGTGTGCCCGGTCGGTTGCGCGCGAGTTCACGCGCAATGGTGACAGCTTGACGCACGAAATCCGTTTCCCACTTGCGACCGAAGCCGCCACCGAGAAACGTGACGTGCAAGGTGCAGCGCTCGCGCGGCAAGCCGGTGATGGCGGCGATGGCATCGCGACACCGATCGGGCTGCTGCGTCGGTGCCCACACCTCGGCTCGATCGGCGTACACGACCGCCGTGGCACACAGTGGCTCGAGCGCCGCATGGGCGAGGAACGGCACCTCGTAAATCCACTCCGCGCGACGCGGCGCGCCGGACAACGCGGCTAATGTTCCAGCGCGATCGTAAGGCGGGCCGCTCAGCGCTCGCCCGAGACGCGCCTCGTCGTCGGTATCGAGGGCAGCACGCATAGCCGCGCGCAAAGCCTCGCTGTCGAAGCCGTCGGCGGGTGTCTCGTCGAACTCTACCGCGATTTCTTTGGCGGCCTGCCAAGCCGCCCAAGTCGACTTGGCGATGATTGCAACGCCCTCCTCGAGTTCGAATGCATCGACGACACCCGTTCGATTAAGCGCAGCCTCGCGATCGAAGGTTTTGACTCGCGACGCGACGACCGGCGAGCGACGCAATGCCGCATACAACATGCCGGGTAGCTGTACATCGATGCCGTATACGGCACGTCCCGTAACTTTAGGCGGCGTATCCTTGCGGGGCGTCGTTCGGCCCACCAACCGATAGTCTTCTCGTAGTTTGAAGGTCGGTGTCTCTGGCACTGGCAGCCTCGCTGCCAGCGACGCGAGTTCGCCGTAACCCAAACGCCGATTGGAGGCGGCATGGTGGACCGCCGAGCTCTCGGCGCGACACTCGCTGGTGTCGACCTGCCATTGATCGGCCGCCGCCTGCAGCAGCATCGCTCTCGCGCTCGCACCCATACGCCGCATGACATCGCGGTAGATCACCACCGACTCACTCGCGGCGGTGCGATGGCGACGGGTGGTCGGGTTGATCAACGCATCGTCAGCGGTCGGCAAGACGATATCGACATGCTCCCAGTTCGCGTCGAGTTCTTCGGCCAGAATCTTGGCGAGCGCGTCATGAATACCTTGGCCCATTTCCGATTGTGGGCTCGTGATGCGGATACGCCCAGCCGGCGTAATTTCAAGGTAAGCGCTGAAGCGTGCCGGTGCGCCTGACACCAGCGCCGCAGCCGGCGAGCCGCGCAGGATCAGTCCGCCGCTCACCGCGACGGCCGCTTGTAGTAGTAGACGACGCTGTGGATTTTCCAGAGTCACGGATCTAGCGAGCGCCGTTGGCCGAGGCGCGTATCCAGGCTTCCGCTGAGGCGCGATCGGTTACGTCGGCATAACGCCGACCGACATCACGGAGCGTGTCGTTGTGCGGGCCCTCTTCGGCGTCGCCACAACAATCGGCGAGCACTTGCACCCGAAAGCCGTATGAAAAGGCATCGACGATCGTGGCACGAACACAGCCGCTGGTCGTACAGCCCGTCACCAAGACGGTATCGATGTTTTCTTTGACGAGGAAGGTGATCAGCGGCGTCTGGAAGAACATCGATGGCGCGTTCTTGCAGTAGGTGAAGTCGGATGGGTCATGGATCTTCGGGTCCATGGCCGTGCACTCGTGACCGTAAAAGAATTCTTTGCGTACGGCGGCCACTTTCCAAAGG
>JALRHE010000352.1 GCA_023253235.1 Steroidobacteraceae bacterium | reverse complement strand
TCGGGCGGACTGTTGGCGAGCTATCTGCTTTTCGAGGGCGTTTATACGAGAGAGTTGATTGAACTTGGCTATCGAGACACGCTGGGACAACGCCAGGTTATCCTCGACTTCTTGGGTTGAATTCCTAGATCAAAAAGTTCGTCGCTTGAAGCCTTACGACAAAACTTTACGACGTAAGGCTGCCATCGCTCGATCGAGCCCATCGAGTGTGAGTGGAAACATCCGATCCTCCACCAACTCTTGAGTCATGCGGATCGACGGCGTCCAACCCCAGTGCTCTTCCGGCGTCGGATTTAGCCAGATGAGCTTGGGGAAATGTGCCGTGAAACGCCGCATCCACTCGGCGCCGGCTTCCGGGTTCCAGTGCTCGACACTGCCACCCGGCTGCAGAATCTCGTAGGGACTCATCGCCGCATCCCCGACGAAGATCACACGATAATCAGAGTTGAAAGTTCGCAGCAGATCGAAGGTGGCGGTCTTCTCAGAATGGCGACGTCGATTGTCCTTCCACAGCGTTTCATAGATGAAGTTGTGGAAATAGAAATGCTCCAGATGTTTGAACTCGCTCCGAGCCGCTGAGAAGAGCTCCTCGCACAGACGAATGTGATCATCCATCGAACCACCGACGTCGAGCAGCAGCAGTACTTTCACCGCGTTGCGACGCTCGGGACGCAGCTTTAGATCGAGCCACCCGGCATTACGGGCCGTCGCATCGATGGTGCCATCAAGATCGAGCTCATCGGCAGCGCCTTGCCTCGCGAACTTACGCAACCGACGTAGCGCCATCTTGAGATTACGTGTGCCAAGCTCGCGTCGATCGTCGAAGTTGCGATACTCGCGTGCTTCCCAGACCTTGACGGCACGGCGCTGACGCTGGCCTTCATTGCCGATACGAATGCCCTCGGGGTTGTAGCCGCCCGAGCCGAAGGGCGATGTGCCTCCGGTACCGATCCACTTATTGCCGCCGGCGTGGCGCTCTTTCTGCTCCTTCAAGCGCTCGCGCAAGGTCTCAAGCAACTTGTCCCAACTGCCGAGAGCCTGCGCTTTAGCTCGCTCCTCTTCGGTGAAGAGGCGCTCAGCCATCATCTGCAACCATTCCGCTGGCACTTCCGCGACGATTTTCTCGAACACGCGTTCGGCACCGGCGAAATGCTCGGCAAAGACGCGATCGAATCGATCAAAGTGTCGCTCGTCCTTCACGAGCGTCAGTCGCGCAAGCCAGTAGAACTCTTCTGCGGAACAATAGGCGACCCGCGCCTCCAACGCCTGCAGCAACGAAAGGAGCTCGGTGATCGACACCGGCACTCCCGCTGCGCGCAGATCGAAGAAAAAGCGAACCAACATCGGCGTCAGCGAGCGCGACGATTCAGAAAAATCAGTTGCTCAAAAAGGTGAACGTCTTGCTCGTTCTTCAACAAGGCGCCGTAGAGGGGCGGGATCGCTTTCTTGGGATCATCGCTGCGCAGCGCTTCCGGTGGAATATCCTCCGCGAGCAACAACTTGATCCAATCGAGCAACTCGGAGGTCGACGGCTTCTTCTTAAGTCCGGGCGTTTCACGCACCTTGTAGAACGCGCCTAAAGCTTCGGCAAGCAGCTCTTTCTTCAGGTTCGGATAGTGCACTGCGACGATCTTTTCCATCGTCTCGGCATCGGGAAAACGAATGTAGTGGAAGAAGCATCGACGCAGGAAGGCGTCAGGCAGTTCCTTCTCGTTGTTGCTCGTGATGATGATGATCGGACGATGTCTTGCCTTGACCAGCTCGCGAGTCTCGTAGACATAGAATTCCATGCGATCGATCTCGCGCAACAGATCGTTCGGGAATTCGATATCCGCCTTGTCGATTTCGTCGATCAGCAAGACAGGTTGTGTCTCGGAATCGAACGCCTCCCACAACTTGCCGCGCACGATGTAGTTGCGGATATCCGCCACTTTGGGATCCCCCAGCTGGGAATCGCGCAAACGCGAAACAGCATCGTATTCGTAGAGACCCTGCTGGGCTTTGCTGGTCGACTTCACGTGCCACTCAAAGATCGGCCGACCGAGAGCACCCGAAACCTCCAGCGCGAGCTGCGTTTTGCCGGTCCCCGGTTCACCCTTGATCAAGAGGGGCCTACCCAAGGTGATGGCGGCATTGACCGCCATACCGAGATCAGCCGTCGCAATGTATCGATCAGTACCGACGAAGCGCGTTTCAGTCATGGTTTAGCCACCAGTGTCAAAGAATGCACGGTCGGACCTGGCAACAGAGGTCGCGGTCGTCCGCTCACCCAGTCATCAAAGCCCGCTTGGTAAAAAGGCGACAAGGGATGCCCACTCTGACCACCGGGAATCTGTAGGTAGGCTTCAGACTCACGTCCCGGCGAAACGGCAAAGCGCTCGGAGGCGCCGAAAGCGGGACCCGTCACATGCGGCACATTCATATCGCCATCGAGTTGCCGTGCCGGCATGTCGAGATAGCGCGCGAGCGGACCCAAACTCGCCGAGAGCGGATGGCGAATACGCGTGGTGTTGTGCTGCCCCCACGTGCACTTGGCGATCTCCCCGCAGCCCTCCTCCAGACGCTCAATCACCAGATCCGCTTGCTGCAGTAGGAAACTGCGCCAGTCAGGATAGTTGGCCGTCAGCATATGAGCTGGCTGCTCGGTGACGAGTCGCCACAGTGACCCCTCGAAAAGCGGATAAGGATGCGAACCCTGCGCCGCCTGCAAAGACTCGGTGATCATGTTCCACACCGCCTTGCGTGTGGTGTCGCGATAAGCGCGTACCAGACGATAGCTCACGGAATCGGCTGCAGCGACGCCCTGCCACTCACTCACCCAGCGACGCAGCTCAGCGCGCTTCGGATGATTCTTTAGCGCATCCTCATCGAGCACGCCGAGCAACAGCTGCTGCCAACGATCCAGAAACTCCGCTCGCCCATCGAACTGGATCGACAGCATGTCAGCGGGCGTCGCCTTGCCATCGATCGCCAGCAATCGATCTCGAATACGACCTTGCCTCGTTCCCATGTCGTAACCCATGCCGCCATCGGCCTCGTCGTTACCGAGCACCGTCTCGAGTTCACCCTCGACATGCCTCGAGTTGGCACTCCATAAACGACCCGCTTCCGGATCCACGATTCGCGGCGCGGCGGCCGCATCGCGCCAAGTCACGGGCCGCGGCGTCTCGGGGCCGAGCGCGCCTTCGGGAATGCGCCCAATGATGGTCCACGCGATCCGCCCGCTCCGGTCTCCGACCGTAAAATTTTGATGTGGAATGCCCACGCGCGGCGCTAGCTGCAAGGCCGCATCGAGGCGCGGTACGCCGGTCATCTTGGATCGCGCCTTGGACCTCGGTGCCGGGGAGCGGCACCGGATCGCCCTCGGCCGGGATGAGCCAGACATCGTCGCCGGAGCGCGCGCCGACAATGCGCGTCTCCACCCCGCCCCACAGCAGCACGCCATGGTCGGGCGGCTGGCCGCCGCCACCGGGGTAGAAGGCTGAGCGGTCGAGGACGATGCCCTGCTCCGGGTCGACGGCGAGGACGGTGGCCGACCACTCCCGCAGGGTCGGATCGTCCAGTTCGAGTCGGTGCGTGCGCACTAGCGGCCCTGGTTGGCGACCGCCGCCGCGGCAGCAGCGGCCGCGTCCGGGTCGAGGTATTCGCCGCCGGGGACGAGTGGGCGGAGGTTGTCGTCCAGTCGATACACCAGGGGAATGCCCGTCGGGATATTGAGTGCTGCGATGTCCGCATCGGAGATGCCGTCAAGATGCTTCACGAGCGCTCGCAATGAATTGCCGTGGGCTGCGACGAGGACGGTCTGGCCGGTGCGTAGTCCCTCCGCGACGATCACGTCCTCCCAGTAGGGAATGAGGCGCGCCACCACGTCCTTCAGGCACTCCGTGCGCGGGCGCGCATCAGGGGGCAGTGCGGCGTAGCGAGCGTCGTGGGTCTGGGCGAACTCGCTGTCCGGGTCGATGGGCGGGGGAGGGGTGTCGTAGGAGCGGCGCCACAGCATGAACTGCTCCTCGCCGTACTTCTCGAGGGTCTCCTTCTTGTTCTTGCCCTGCAGATCGCCGTAGTGGCGCTCGTTGAGCCGCCAATTGCGCACGACGGGAATCCACGAGCGGTCGGCCTCCGCAAGTGCGATGTTGGCCGTCGTGATGGCGCGGGTGAGCAACGACGTGTGCACGACGTCGGGCAGGATGCCGGACTCCAAGAGCAGCCGACCGCCGCGGGCCGCCTCTTCTCTCCCCTTGTCGGAGAGTCCGACGTCGACCCATCCGGTGAAGAGGTTCTTGGCGTTCCATTCGCTCTCGCCGTGGCGGAGGAGGACCAGGGTGTAAGGGGCTGCTGCTGACATGGCTCCATCCT
>JALRHE010000228.1 GCA_023253235.1 Steroidobacteraceae bacterium | reverse complement strand
CGCTCACGGAGCGCCTTTTTTTCAATGAACTACCGCGATTAACCGCTATACTTTTCACGCTGTTTAACCGACGGACGATGCCCATGGCCAACCATTACCTGTTCACTTCGGAATCCGTTTCCGAAGGCCACCCGGATAAAGTCGCAGACCAAATTTCGGACGCGATCCTCGATGCCATCCTCGCCGAGGACAAGCGCTGTCGAGTGGCCGTTGAAACGCTCGTCAAGACGGGTGTGGCGATCGTCGCTGGCGAAGTCACGACCAACGCCTGGGTCGATATCGAAGCGATCGTGCGTCGCACCGTGCTCGACATCGGTTACAACTCGTCTGACATGGGTTTCGACGGCGCTTCTTGCGGCGTTTTGAACGTCATCGGCAAGCAATCCGCCGATATCGCGCAGGGCGTCGATCGCAGCGACCCGCGTAAACAGGGTGCAGGCGATCAGGGCTTGATGTTCGGCTTCGCCACCAACGAGACCGACGTCTTGATGCCCGCGGCGATCACCTTGTCGCATCGCTTGGTGGAGCGCCAGGCGAAAGTGCGTAAGCAAGGCAAGCTGCCCTGGTTGCGTCCGGATGCCAAGAGCCAGGTCACGTTGCGGTACGAGAACGACAAGCCTGTCGCCATCGAGGCGGTGGTGCTCTCGACTCAGCACAGCGACGACGTTTCGACCAAGAAACTGCGCGATGCCGTGATGGACGAGATTCTCCTGCCGGTGCTGCCGAAGAAGTGGCTGCACAAGGGCACTAAGTTCCACATCAATCCGACCGGTCGCTTCGTGATCGGTGGCCCGGTGGGCGATTGCGGTCTCACGGGACGTAAGATCATCGTCGACACCTACGGCGGTTTCGCCCGACACGGCGGCGGTGCTTTCTCCGGCAAAGACCCTTCGAAGGTGGATCGCTCAGCAGCCTATGCAGCGCGGTATGTCGCCAAGAACATCGTGGCTGCCGGCCTTGCCGATCGTTGCGAGGTGCAAGTCTCTTACGCCATCGGCGTGGCGGAACCGACCTCGGTGATGGTCGAAACCTTCGGCACCGGCAAGGTGTCGCGCGAGAAACTGACGCAACTCGTCGGCAAGCATTTCGATCTGACGCCGTACGGCTTGCGCGAAATGCTCAAGCTCGCACGGCCGATCTATCAAAAGACCGCGGCTTACGGCCATTTCGGCCGCGAAGACAAGGATTTCACCTGGGAGCGCACCGATCGCGCTGCCGCTTTGGCTGCCGACGCGGGAATCAAGCGTCGCCGCTGAAGCAGTCGCCGCCGCAAGGCGGCGCAGGTAGACTATTCCTCGCGACGAGGGGCGCTGCAGCATCGGGTTGGCCGATGCCAGGCTCGTCGCGAGTCAGGATGACGTTCAACGGCGCCCGTTAATCTTCAATCAAGATCAACGGAGTCAGACCATGAACGCTGTCGTCAAAACTATCGGCAAGACCGACTTCCACGTCGCCGATCTCTCACTGGCCGATTGGGGCCGCAAGGAAATCCGTATCGCCGAGACCGAAATGCCGGGCTTGATGGCGATCCGCGAGGAGTACGCCCCGACGCAACCTCTGCGCGGCGCGCGCATCACCGGCTCGCTGCACATGACCATTCAGACGGCCGTGCTCATCGAGACGCTGCAGGCACTCGGTGCGCAGGTTCGCTGGGCGTCGTGCAACATCTTCTCGACGCAAGACCACGCGGCCGCCGCGATCGCCGTCAATGGCACGCCCGTGTTCGCCTACAAAGGCGAGTCGCTGAAGGAATACTGGGACTTCACCCACCGTATTTTCGAGTGGACCGATGGTGGCTACTCGAACATGATCCTCGACGATGGCGGCGATGCCACGCTGTTGCTGCACCTCGGTACCAAGGCCGAGAGCGATCTGTCGGTGCTGTCGCATCCGGGCAGTGAGGAAGAGGAATATCTCTTCGCCAGCATCAAGGAAACCTTGCAACGCGATCCGAAGTGGTACTCCACGCGTATCAAGCACATCCGCGGTGTGACCGAAGAAACCACTACCGGCGTGAAGCGCCTTTACCAGATGGCCAAGGACGGCGCCCTCGCCTTCCCGGCCATCAACGTGAACGATGCAGTCACCAAGTCGAAGTTCGACAACCTTTACGGTTGCCGCGAGTCGTTGGTGGATGCCATCAAGCGCGCCACCGACGTCATGATCGCCGGCAAAGTCGCCGTGGTCTGTGGCTATGGCGACGTCGGCAAGGGCTCGGCGCAGGCGCTGCGCGCGCTCTCCGCTCAGGTGTGGGTCACCGAGTGTGATCCGATCTGCGCACTGCAGGCCGCGATGGAAGGCTACCGCGTCGTCACCATGGAATATGCCGCCGACAAGGCCGACATCTTCGTGACGGCAACCGGCAACTTCCACGTGATCACGTTCGATCACATGAAGCGCATGAAGGATCAGGCGATCGTCTGCAACATTGGTCACTTCGACAACGAAATCGATTGCGCTTCGTTG
>JALRHE010000207.1 GCA_023253235.1 Steroidobacteraceae bacterium | reverse complement strand
ACCGGCCCACATATAGATGGAGATCAGCGACCAGAAGTGCACGATCGACAGGCGGTAGGAATAGATCGGGCGGCCTGCCTGTTTCGGCACGAAGTAATACATCATGCCGAGGAATGCGGCAGTCAAGAAAAAGCCGACCGCGTTGTGTCCGTACCACCATTGCACCATGGCATCGACGACGCCGGCATAGGCCGAGTAGCTCTTGGTGAGCGTCACCGGAATGGCGGCGCTGTTGACGATATGCAGTACGGCGACCGTGATGATGAAGGCAGCGAAGAACCAGTTGGCGACGTAGATGTGCGAGACCTTGCGCTTGGCGAGTGTCCCTAAGAAAACGATCGCATAGGCGACCCACACCACGGCGATCAGGATATCAATCGGCCATTCGAGCTCAGCGTATTCTTTGCTGCTCGTCATGCCGAGCGGCAAGGTGATCGCTGCCGAGAGGATCACGAGTTGCCAGCCCCAGAACGTGAATGCCGCCAGGCCATCCGAGAAGAGTCTCGTATGACAGGTGCGCTGCACGATGTAGTAGGAGGTGGCGAAGATGGCCGAGCCGCCGAATGCGAAGATCACTGCATTCGTATGCAGTGGTCGCAGGCGACTGAAGGTCAGCCAAGGAGTATCAAAGTTGAGTTCCGGGAACATCAACTGGGCGGCGATGATGACGCCCACGAGCATGCCGACAACGCCCCAGACGACGGTCATGATGGCGAACTGCCTCACAACCTTGTCGTTATAGGACACGGCCACAGTATTTGCGGTCATTCTGGAGAGACCCCCGAGTGTTGGACGCGGGAATTTTCTCCGGCGGTGATCCGCCCTTGAATAAGTAGATTACGCAGACGCACACGCGCCTGCGCGGAATCAGACGGTCTTATCGAGCTCGAGCACCATACGCACGAGTTGCGCGAGCGACTGCGCCCCCATCTTCTCCATGACGCGTGCGCGATGGATTTCCACCGTGCGTTGACTGACGCCAAGATCGCCCGCCATGACCTTGTTGGCCTTGCCTTGCGTGACCAGTTGCAGAACTTCCTGTTCGCGTGGCGTGAGTGAGTCGTACCGTTGCCGCAGCGTTTCACGCTGCTGCAGCAATTGACGATGCTCCGCGTCGCTCGCTAGAGCGCGCTGCACTCGATCGATCAGGTCCTGATCGCGAAAGGGTTTCTGCAGGAAGTCGAAGGCGCCGTGCTGGATCGCCTCGACCGCCATCGGGATATCGCCATGACCACTGATGAAAATGACCGGGATGATCGCACCGCGTTGGTTGAGTTCCGCCTGCAGTTCGATACCGCTCATGCCCGGCATGCGCACGTCGAGGACGAGACAGCCCGGTTGATCCGCATCCCACGCGGCGAGGAATTCGTGTGCAGATGCGTGGGCAACCGTCGGTAGTCCGACTGATTTCAACAGCAGCCGCAAAGAGCTGCGTACAGCATCATCGTCATCAACTACATGCACGGTGGCAGGGCGTGTCATCGGGGTGTTTCTCCGGAGTAAGGCAAGGTCAAGGTGAATTTCGCGCCGCCCGTGGCGGAGGAGTCGTAACTCAATTTACCTCGATGGGCTTCGGCAATGGTTCGACTGATGGCAAGACCAAGGCCGGTGCCGGTGGCCTTGGTGGTGCAGAACGGATCGAATATGCGGCTCACCAGATCGGCTGGAACGCCAGGGCCGTTGTCTTCGATGATGAGCTGTACGGTTTGATCGGACCACGTCGTTTGCAGGCGTATCTCACGCTGACCGCGAGGTCGCTCCGCTAACGCCTCGATCGAATTGCGCAACAAGTTCAATGCGATCTGCTGGATCTGGATCCGATCGAGGAGGGTGATGGGCATGGTCGGGTCGAACTGCGGCACGATGCGTACCTCGTTCAACTTGGCGTCGCCGGCCACGAAGCCGATGACCTCGGCGATCGCATCGTTCAGATTAGACGGCTCCTGACGCGTCTCTCGATTCTGCACGAGTGCGCGCAAGCGTCGGATGATCTCGCCTGCACGCAGTGCCTGCTGACTAATTTGATCGAGCGCCATGCGCACATCGCCATCAGGATCGACCGTCGACAGATCCGCTTGGGCTGCCAACCGCAGCGCCGCGTTGGCGTAGTTGGCGATCGCGGCCAGCGGTTGGTTCAGTTCGTGCGCGATCCCCGCTGCCATTTCGCCCATCGTGGCAAGGCGCGAGACTTGGGTCATGCGTGCCTGCGAGGCCTGCGCGGCTTCCTCGGCTTTGCGTGAGTCGGTGATGTCCTCACCCGAGGAGAAGAATCCGGTGAGATGGCCACTGGCATTGCGGATGGCAATGCAGCGCCATGCGATCAGTCGTCGATCGCCACTCGCCGAGAGCACGTCATGCTCGAAGTAGCGCTCATCGCCGATTGGATTGGCTGCGACATCCCGGAAGGCTCGCGCGACGTCCTCGTGTTGATCGGTGGGAACGGCCAGTTCTAGCCAATCACGACCGAGCAGATCCATTTCGCGTCGACCGAGCGATTCACAGCCGCGACGGTTGATCAATTGCACCCGTCGATCCGGTGAGAGCGCCAACAGGATGACCTGCGCCATCTCGAGATACATGTTGGCGCGATCTCGTTCGCGTCGAATGGCGGACATGGCCTCGCGACGCAGCGTGATGTCGTGTAGCAGGCCGACGAAACGGGGCGGGTTAGCACCGTGGATCTGACCTACCGATAGGAACACGGGAAATACCGAGCCATCTTTTCGTCGTGCATCGACTTCGCGACCGATACCGATGATGTGCGGAACACCGGTAGAGAGGTATCGACCCATGTAGTGATCGTGCGATTCCGAGTCGGTCCGAGTCATCAAAATACTGACGTTGCGTCCAACCACTTCATCCGCCTGGTATCCGAACAGGCGCTCGCCGGAGCGATTGAAACTTTCGATGATGCCGCGGGAGTCGATGATGATCACAGCATCGACCGTGGCATCGAGTAGCGCCTGCATCTCGGGCGGGCGCGGCGGGGTGACCTCGGGAGTGGGGCTCATAGATACGATAATTCTGACGAACTCCGGTGCGTTGCGCGATACGCCTAGGTATTAATCGCAATGGCTGCTCTGGCGGTGAAATGTGATCGTTGTCAGCCATCCATCAGGAGGATGATATGGCGAGTCCGGATGCCATCGAACAGCGTCTGTTGCGGCGACGCAGCGAGTTGAGTCAACGAGCCGAGCAAGTTGGCGCGGATCTGCGACACGAGCGCGATCCTCTGGTAGCTGATTTCGCCGATCAAGCCATTCAACGTAGCAATGATGAGGTGCTGCGCGAGATCGGTGATTCGGCCAAAGATGAACTACGCCAAATCGACGTCGCACTGCGGCGCTTGGCCGCAGGTCAGTATTTTATCTGCGCAAGCTGTGGCGGTGAGATCGAGGAGGCGCGTCTGACCGCCTTGCCGGCTACCACGCTCTGTGCGACGTGCGCCCAGCGGAGTCGCTGACTGCGGTGAACGCCCTCGATTCTATTTTGGTTCTGGCCGATCGCTCGAGTGAGGCCCAAGCCGCCGTGCGTAAGGCGTCGGTGATGGCTCGACATTTCAAGGCGAGAATCGAACTGTTCGCCTGTGATACGGATCATGCATGGGCGATCGACGATCCATCACCTGCGGCGCGCACGGCGATCTCCACTTGTCTTGCCGGAACGGAGCGATACTTGGATGCGCTACGCGGATCGGTTGCGGGTAACGACCTGCAGATCACCACCCGAGCCGCTTGTGCAAACTCGATGGAGGAGGGGATCAATTCTCGTATCCGCCACCTACATCCGGATCTCGTCATCAAAACATTGATGGCCGTATCGGATACGAAACCCATGCCACCGCGTGCTCTAGAGATGCAGTTGATGCGTGGCTGCGCTGTGCCGCTGCTCGTCACGCGGGGTCGATCGTGGCGTCCTGCCACGAAGTTCGCGGCAGCCATCGAATTGGATGGCCATGATCCGGTATTGGCCGACAGTCTGATCGAGTCAGTCCAGTTCTTGGCGCAGGGTTGCAGCGGTGAGTATTCTTTGATCCGTGGCAGTTCCGTCGACGAGATACAAAATTTCATCGAACAGCACCAGATCGATGTGCTCGTGATCGGCACACCCAAAGCCGGTTCGTGGCGCGGCCCAGAGGTCTCGGTCACGGAACGGCTGCTCAGTGTGGTCGAGTGCGATGTGCTGATCGTGCCCCGCACTGGGGCATCGTCGACGACGGCGGGTTTGCTCAGCTAGCGGCTTTTTCGTCAGCCAACCGATCGAGTCGGATACGGCGAACCGTCATCCAAGAGAATAGACCGATCACGCCCACGAGCGCGGCCATCAACAGGCCAAGCCACCAACGGACCTTCCAAGCCTCGAAGAGGCCCCAAGCGACGCCGATCGGCGTGCTCACCAGTAGAACGGGTTTTGCGATACGCATTGCAGGGCGAAAGCATAACTCGCTAGGCTCGAGCGCATGAAGACTTTGCTATCCGGTCTGGCCATCTTGCTGCTCACTTCACTGTCAGCCGTGGCCGCAGCTGCAGAGGACGAGGCGGTGTACCAGGCGCGATTTGCGCAGTTATTCGCCTCGTTCCGCGCTGGGCTTGGCCTTGAGACCTACGAGCCCCTCGAGCCCGTTCCCGGCGCGGTCAAATACGCAGCATTACCGCTGGCAAGTCGACCGAGCATCGACCCATCAGCGCTGCAACGGGCGCGTGAGTACGCTGCGGCTAATCGATCCTCAGCATTTCTCGTCTGGCGCGACGGAGTGCTCGAGGAGTCGAGTTATTTCGGTGACACCAAAGCCGAGAGTCTGCTGACGTCGCGGTCGCTTGCGAAACCGATGACCGCGATTGCGGTCGGTCGCGCGATGGCGCTCGGCAAGATCCGATCGCTCGATCAACCGGTCGCCGACTTCATTCCCGAATGGCGCGGCGACGAGCGTCGTCGCTTGATTCTGGTGAGGCACCTGCTCGATATGCGTTCGGGCTTCCTGCCGCAATCCATGTCGCCGGATCCGGCGCATATCCTCAATCGAGCGTATCTGCATCCGCGCCACGACGAGATCATTATCCGTGAGTATCCGGTGGTCGATGTGCCGGGCTCCCGATACGAATACAACAACGCCTCTTCGGAAATGGTGGCGGTGTTGATCGAGCGGGCCACGGGGCGTCGCTATGCCGAGTTCATCTCGAGCGAGATTCTGCAGCCGATCGGCGCGCCCGGTGGCAACGTCTGGGTGAATCGACCCGGTGGTGTTGCTCACTCCGGTTGCTGTCTGATGCTCCCGGCAGAAGCTTGGTTGCGCCTTGGGATTCTGCTCGCCGCCGATGGGGTCTGGCAGGGTCGGCGTCTGTTGCCCACCGGGTATGTCACCGAGATGCGTCGACCGACTCGGGAGAATCCCTACTATGGTCTTGGCGTTTACGTCGCCGGCGACTACACGCCGCGCCGGGGTTTTGCGCATCCGGAGCGGGAAGCCGACTCACGTAAGGTGCTGCATTCGGAGCCGTATCTCGCCTCGGATCTCTTCTTGTTCGACGGCAACGCTAACCAAGTCGTCTACATCATCCCGTCCGAGCGTCTCGTCATTTTGCGCATGGGCGACAACCCGCCACGCGGCGAGGGTCAGGAATGGGACAACACGGTCCTGCCGAACACCGTCTTGCGCGGTATCCTTCGCGCCCGCGCGGGAGCCGCCCCCAGTAGGCCTGATTCCCGCTAATTCTGTTATAGTGTTGTAGTTGCATATAACACTTGTGGGGCTCGGCCTCACAGACTGCTTTTACGGAAAACATCATGGCTCGACTTGCTTTGTCATCGGCACCTCGCAGTGTTTATTGGGTTCTGGGCGTACTCGGTGTCCTGACCGTGCTGGGTTTGATCCGAACGTTTTGGAATAGCGGTCCGGATGCCGACGGTGCGAGTCAGCCGCCGCTCGTCAGCGTGCGGGAGGTGCGTCCTTCGGATCTGGCCGATATCGTCACATTCACCGGTGCGATCGCCGCGCGGGACGAGGCGGCAATCAGCGCCGAAGGCGAGGGCGGTCGAGTGGCTGCACTCTTCGTCGATGTCGGTGATCGAGTCAGTCGTGGTCAAGTGCTGGCCAAGCTCGACAATTCTTTGACGGCGCCGCAGGTGGCGAGCCTCGAAGCCTCACTTGAAGAATCGAAGGCGAATGCCGCCGTCGCCGAGGCCGAGTACCGGCGCGCGCAGGCGGTCGCGACGATCGGCGCCTTGTCCCAACAGGAGATCGAGCGTCGCGGAGCGGCCGCCGTGGCTGCCGCCTCCAAGGTCAAAGTAGTTTCGTCGCAATTGGCTGAGGCGCGTGCGCGTCTCGGTCGTACCGAAGTTCGTGCTCCGTTCGATGGCATCATTTTGACGCGCAACGCGGAAGTGGGGCAGTTGGGTTCGCCGGGCGCCGGTCCGCTGTTTCGAATCGGCCGACGCGGCAGTATCGAGATGCGTGGCAACGTCGCCGAACGTGATCTGCCACGTTTGAAGATCGGGCAGTCCGCTCGTGTGCGCGTGACCGGCGTCGATCAGGCCTTCGAGGGTCAGGTGCGATTGATCGGTGCGGTCATCGAACCGACGACGCGCTTGGGTTCCGTGCGTATCGAACTACGGGAACACCGCGATTTGCGGCCCGGCGCGTTCGCGCGCGGCGAGGTCGAAACCGGTCGTGGCTCTCGCCCCGTGATCCCTCAAACCGCCGTCATGAGTGATAGCAAAGGCAACTACGTCTATCTCGTCGGTGCGGGCGATCAGGTCGAGCGTCGT
>JALRHE010000118.1 GCA_023253235.1 Steroidobacteraceae bacterium | reverse complement strand
CGGCATCCTTCGCGTTGGCAAGCGCGGTGTCGCGATCCAGGAAGCAGAAGGAGTTCAGATCGCTTTGCTCGATTGCATCGAACGTGGCCTGCAACGTTTCGAGCCCGGCACGCAAGGTGAGCACAAGGTCAGCCGTGGTTTTTCGCCCACGTTCACCTGGTCGGCTCATCGGATCGTCGAGCCGCGCTTTCGCGCAGCGATCGCCGACTATCTGGCCCGGGAGAAAATCGGCGTCGAACAATATGCCGCCGGTATCGCCGAGCATGTTCCCTACAAGCAGGACCTAGCCCCATGAAACGGCGGCGCGGGCTCGTCTGGCTCGAGCCTGGTGGTGATCCTGAGGCCTTCCCAGCTGCCGAAGACGCCCTCGACGAACCACCGGGTCTCGTCGCCGCAGGCGGCGACCTTCGACCCGAACGACTGGTGGCAGCCTATCGACGCGGTTTGTTCCCGTGGTACTCCCCGGGTCAACCTATCCTCTGGTGGTGCCCCGATCCACGCGAAGTGTTATTCCCCAACGAGTTTCGTCGCACTCGAAGTCTCGCCAAGCGCGAGCGAAACGCCGGCTTTGAAGTGGCGGAAGATCAGGACTTTGCGGCGACCATCGATGCCTGCGCTGCGCCGCGCGCGCGTGATGGTGGTGGCACGTGGATCACCCCCGAGATGCGTGAGGCCTACCTGGAGTTACATCGACGCGGCATCGCCCACAGCGTCGAGGTGCGCCTCGCCGGAGAGCTGGTCGGAGGGCTCTATGGCATCCGAATCGGTCGCGTGTTCTTCGGCGAATCGATGTTCAGCCGCGAGCCCGACGCCTCCAAAGTGGCACTCTCGAGCCTCGTCCGACGCAGCACCGAGAGCGGTATCGAACTGATCGATTGCCAGATGCACTCGCACCATCTCGCCTCGCTCGGCAGCCGCCCTCTGCCCCGAGCGGAATTCTTGCAACGACTGACCGAACTGACTCGCAGTAGCTGACCCGAAGCGAATTACATTGATTCGTGGGACCCCTTGCGGCAGAATCCGCGCTTCTTTTTTGCAGAGTGACCGTAACCTGATGTCGAAAGAAGACGCGATTCAAATGGACGGCGAAGTCGTCGAGACTCTCCCGAACACCACTTTTCGCGTGAAATTGAAGAACGGTCACGTCGTTACGGCCCACATCTCGGGCAAGATGCGCAAGAACTACATCCGCATCCTCACGGGCGATACCGTGACGGTCGAAGTCACTCCTTACGATCTGACCAAGGGCCGCATCGTCTACCGCGGCCGGTAAACGCCCCTCGCTCTCAAGCCGTCACCGGCTCTTCGCTCGTCGCCGGCACGCACTCGAGATCCAGTCCACTCTCGTCGGCCTTCACCGACACGCGCACCAAACCGCCCTCGACCAACTTGCCGAACAGCAGCTCCTCGGCGAGCGGTCGCTTGATGTGTTCCTGAATGACTCGCGCCATCGGTCGTGCGCCCATCTTCGGGTCGTAACCGGTTTTGGCAATCCAGCGACGTGCTGCGTCGTCGAGTTGTAGCGACACCCGCTTACCCTCGAGTTGCGTCTCGATCTCGACCAGCAGTTTCTCGACCACGCGCTCAATCGTGCGCTCATCGAGTCCGCCAAACTGGATGATGGCGTCGAGGCGATTGCGAAACTCGGGCGTGAAGAGCTTTTTGATCGCTTCCATACCATCGGTGGTGTTATCCCCTGGCATGAACCCGATCGGCGTTCGCGCCATGTCGGCAGCGCCCGCGTTCGTCGTCATCACGATGATCACGTGACGGAAATCCGCCTTACGACCGTTGTTGTCGGTGAGCGTGCCGTGATCCATGACCTGCAACAGCAGATTGAACACATCTGGGTGCGCCTTCTCGATTTCATCGAGCAGGAGCACGGCGTGCGGATGCTTGGCAATCGCTTCGGTGAGTAGCCCACCCTGATCGAATCCGACATATCCCGGAGGCGCGCCGATCAAGCGCGATACCGTGTGGCGCTCCATGTACTCGGACATGTCGAAGCGAATGAACTCGATACCGAGCGCGATCGCCAACTGACGCGTGACTTCGGTCTTACCGACACCGGTTGGGCCCGCGAACAGGAAACTGCCCACCGGCTTGCGTTCATCACCGAGTCCCGAGCGCGACATCTTGATCGCATCGGTCAAAGTTTCGACGGCCTTGTCCTGGCCATAGATCACGAGTTTGAGATTGCGCTCGAGATTGCGCAGCACTTCCTTGTCGTTGCTCGAGACGGTCTTCGGCGGAATTCGGGCAACGCGCGCGACA
>JALRHE010000105.1 GCA_023253235.1 Steroidobacteraceae bacterium | reverse complement strand
TGGACCGTCAATCCACGTGGCCACTGCCTTGCGACACTCGCCGTGTCGACCCACGGCAACTCTTCGATCGCGCGCTGTAGCGTCGCGAGGTTCACCGAGACGAGACCCGCCTCGTGCAGACGATCTCGCACAGCCTGTTCGACGTCCATCGGTGATACCCGCTGGAAGCGACCCTGTACCGTGACACGATCGATCGGCTGATCGAGTGCGATCACGATCATGCCGCCGAAGGCTGCGATCACGGCGACACCCGCGAAGCTGTAGATCCAACGACGCCAGTCGATGACGGGCCACTGCCAACGGCCCTCTTCCTGACGACGACGATTACGGGGTTTACCGGCTCCGAACATGTTCAGCGCCTCCTCAAGTGCCACGTCGACGCGTGAAGCTCGTCTCGAGCACGCGCCAAACCAAGGTTTCGAAATTGATACCGGCAGCCGCAGCGGCCATCGGTACAAGACTGTGATCGGTCATGCCCGGGACCGTGTTGATTTCGAGCAGCAGCGGACGCCCGGTGACGTCCATCATGAAATCGACGCGACCCCAACCCTCACCGGCTGCGGCGGCAAAGGCACCACGGGCGAGCGCCGCCATATGGCGCTCCGCTTCGAGCGAAAGACCCGCCGGGCAGTGGTACTGCGTGTCGTTACGCAGATACTTCGCTTCGTAGTCATAGAAGGTGTTGGGCGTCTCGATGCGGATCGCGGGCAATGCCTCACCCTGCAGAATTCCCACCGTGTACTCAGGACCTGCAAGCCAAGGCTCTGCGAAAACCTGCGCGTCCGTGGCGACGGCAGCGGCGAAAGCCGCTGGCAATTGCGCGGCGCTGTCGACCTTGCTCATACCGACGGACGATCCCTGCGTTGCCGGCTTCACGATCATCGGTAAACCTAGACGCTGCACAGCAAGCTCAAAATCTTCGGGCCCGCGCAGCTCGACGCTATCCGCCGTTGCGATGCCAACAGCAGCAACGAGACGCTTCGTGCGCAATTTATCCATGCAGATGGCCGAGCCCAGCACACCACTGCCGGTGTAAGGCACACCGAGATACTCGAGCGCACCTTGCACGGTGCCATCCTCGCCACCCGGACCGTGCAAGGCGATCCACGCCCGTTCGATGCCGTCGTCGAGCAACGCCGTCAGTGACCGCTCTTTCGGATCGAACGCTACGGCGTCGACGCCGCGACGTTGCAAAGCAGCGAGCACGGCCGCACCGGAGCGCAACGAGACTTCGCGCTCAGTCGATGAGCCGCCGAGTAGGACGGCGACCTTGCCGAACTCACGTGGGTCTGTGACGGCGCGCATCAGGCAGCCTCTCCCACGATCCGAACTTCGGTCTGCAAACGCACACCGAAGCGGGTCTCGACCACATTGCGAACTTCGCCGATCAGTTGCTCGAGGTCCGCTGCAGAAGCTTCACCTTCGTTGATGATGAAGTTCGCGTGCTTGGGCGAAACACAGGCCCCGCCGATACGACGACCCTTGAGTCCCGCCGCTTCGATCAGGCGTGCGGCATGATCACCCTCTGGATTCGTGAAAACCGAGCCGCAGCTCCATTCACCGATCGGCTGCTTGGCTTTGCGCTCGACCAGCAGATCACGCAGCGTGTCGTTGTTGCTCGCCGGACGCGACTCGAAAGCGAGCGTCGCACCCAAAAAGGCCTCGCCGGCTACGGGCGCAGTCACGTGACGATACGCAACGCGATACTCACCCGCAGCACGCCAACGGATGTTCCCGCCACGATCGATTACTTCGACTTCTCGTACGTGGGACCAGGTCTCGCCACCGAAAGCGCCCGCGTTCATCGCCAAAGCACCACCGAGTGTTCCCGGAATACCCGCAAAGAATTCGGCTGGACCCAAGCCCAAACGTACGCAGTGACGAGCGATGCGCGCACACGGCACACCCGCCTCACACCAGATGAGCCCATCGGCGCGTGGCTCGAGCTTGGAGAACGCACCGTGGGTGAGGATCACCGCACCACGCAATCCGCCATCGCGCACGAGCAAGTTGCTGCCGAGACCGACCCACCACAACGGCAGATCAGCTGGAATTGCTCGCAAAAAGTTCGCGAGATCCTCACGATCACGCGGCTCGAAGAACCAATCAGCGGGGCCACCGACATGCCAAGACGTGTGTCGCGACATGGGCTCGTGACGACGCAGTCGACCAGCGAAACGAGTTTCGAGCTCGTTCACTTGGACTCCTCCCGCCCGGCAGCACGACCGCCCAAGCGCTGCGGCAGATCGTGTGCGACGCCGCTCACCGTGCCTGCACCCATCGCGAGTACCACGTCGTCGGCACGAAGCAGTTCAGCTAGCACATCACCCAATTCTTCGATGCGCGGTAGAAACACTGGCTCGATATGGCCGCGGCTGCGCACCGCACGACAGATCGCACGACCATCTGCGCCCGGAATCGGCGACTCGCCAGCCGCGTAGACCTCGCTGACGAGCAGGACATCGGCACTCGAAAGCACGCCAGCGAAATCATCGAGCAGATCGCGGGTACGCGTGTAGCGATGCGGCTGGAAAGCGAGCACCACGCGTCGGCCCGGATAGGCTTGGCGCACGGCATCGAGCGTCGCGCGGATCTCGGTCGGATGATGACCATAATCGTCGATGACGACAGCCTCACCTTGTCCTGCGGGCACGGTGCCGACGAACTGCAAGCGTCGATCGACACCTTGAAATTTGACGAGCGCTCGCTGGATCGCCGCATCGTCGATGCCGAGCTCGCTGGCCACGGCTACCGCTGCCAAAGAATTCAAGACATTGTGTCGACCCGGCAGATTCACCGTGATTGCAAGCGGCTTAGTCTGCCCCGGACGGATGACATCGTATGAGGTCTGCAAGCCTTGGCGCTGCACGTTGACGGCGCGGATATCGGCGTTCGCTTCGAAGCCGTACGTGGTGATCGGTCGACCGACCTTCGGCAGGATGCCGCGTACCTCGGCGTCGTCGACACACAACACGGCGAGCCCGTAGAACGGCAAGTTATGCAGAAAGTCGACAAAGCTCTGACGCAGGCGATTGAAGTCACCGTCGTGCGTGCCGAGGTGATCGTTATCGATGTTCGTGACGACCGAGATCAGCGGCTGCAGATGCAAGAATGACGCATCGCTCTCATCGGCTTCCGCAACGAGGTAACGACCGGCACCGAGCCGCGCATTCGTACCGGCGCTCTTGAGGCGTCCGCCGATGACGAAAGTCGGATCCTCGCCACCCTCGGCGAGTACCGAGGCAATCAGGCTGGTGGTCGTCGTCTTGCCATGCGTACCGGCGACGGCGATCGCCGAGCGGAAACGCATCAACTCACCGAGCATCTCCGCGCGCGGCACGACCGGCAAGCGCAACTGCAAGGCACGGGCAACCTCTGGATTCTCTTGCGAGACGGCCGTCGACACGACGACGACGTCCGCACCCGTGACGTTCTCGGCCGCGTGTCCCTGCGTGATGTGCGCACCGAGCTCCTCGAGACGCTGGGTCACTGCGCTCGTCTTGAGATCGCTGCCCTGTACCCGATAACCGAGGTTCAATAACACCTCGGCGATGCCACCCATGCCCCTGCCGCCGATACCGACGAAGTGGATGGTGTTGATGCGCCGCATGCGCTCCATCGCAGTCATGCCGTGACTCC
>JALRHE010000077.1 GCA_023253235.1 Steroidobacteraceae bacterium | reverse complement strand
GGCCAAGTGCGAGAACTTCGTGCTGCGATCGCCACGCCCCACCAGCGGCTCTTCTTCTGCGGCGAGCATACAGCGATCGGCAGTCGCGGCATGGAAGGAGCGCTCGAGTCGGCTGAACGCGTCTCGCTGGAGGTTCTAGCTGCAACCGCCTAAGCGCGCGTCTAAGTGGCATTGACCGGCGGCTGTTTCCTGCGCCACAGGATCAGCCACCAGAACCCGAAGAAGCTGAGCGTCATAAAGCAGAATTCGTGCATACCCCAACGCTCGACACCGATGCGTGCGATTTGCTCGAAGAAAATGAAAGAGACCGTGAACACGACGCTGCCGAGTAAGGCTGACACCTTCCAGCCGAACGAACGCTGACGCCCGCGCATGCCGATCACCCACCATGCCGTGACGAAAAAGACGGTGTACAAATTGATCAGAATGAGCCAAATGGGTGGAGGCGCCTTGAGCCAGTAGTGGTTAACCCAAAAAGCACCTGCACCGAAGAACGTCAACAAAACATAGCGCCACTCCTCTAACGGCGCTTTAAGCACACGCTCCCACATCACGACGAGAAGAATGTAGACGGTCCAAGTACCGAACAACAGCTCGTAGAACTGCACTTTGCCTTGCCAGGCGTCATCGAGCGGTGGCATCCACATGTCGAACCCCCTCTTCATGATGTTGTCCGCCGATTCAGAAGTTAGCGCGGTATCTAGCGCGTGACCGCAAAATTCATCTATTTGGCCGACAGTTGGAACCATGCCTCGTCGAGGGGTATCCTCGCGCCACACACGGGGATACACCCAGGATCCAGAGAGGGGACGCTCATGCCGAATGCAGGCATCACGGGCTGGGGCAAGTGCCTGCCACCAGCAGTACTCAGCAACAACGACATCGCTACCTTTCTCGATACCTCCGACGAATGGATCACGACTAGAACGGGCATCAGCGAGCGTCGTATTTCACATGTTCCGCTCGCTGACATGGCGCACGTAGCAGCCGAAAGAGCCCTCGCCTGCGCCGGATTGACCGGCAAAGATATCGAGCTCATCGTTTTCGGAACGACGACGCATGATGATCAGTGCCCGAACATGGCCTCGGGCTTGCAGCAACGGATCGGTGCCGACGGTTGCGCTGCCATGGACGTGAATACCGCGTGCACGAGCTTTCTCTACGGGCTGTCCACCGCGACAGCCATGATCCGCAGCGGCGTAGTCCGTTCAGCCTTGGTCGTCGGTGGCGAGCGAATTGCTCCCTATATGAACTGGGATGATCGCAACGTCTCGGTACTCTTTGGCGATGGCGCCGCCGCCGTCATCCTGCAAGCCACAGACGACGAGTCCGGCGTCATGCTGGAAAAGCTCGGCTGCTACGGCGATGCACGCGACATCCTGCGCATTCACGGCATTGGCGGTGCGTATGTGCATCAAGATCGACTCACCGGGGTGACGGAGTGGCAATTCGAAGGCCAAGAGATCTTCAAAAAAGCCGTCACCGGAATGGGCGGTGCTTGTGAAGACGTACTGCGACGCGCTGGCAAGACGCCTGATGAAGTCGATCTCGTGATTCCACATCAAGCCAATCTGCGCATCATCGAATATGTCGCCAAACGGGCGAACGTTCCGATGGATCGCGTCTTCGTGAATGTGCAGCGCTATGGAAACATGTCGGCGGCGACGGTGCCGGTGGCCTTGTGCGAAGCTCTCGAACAAGGTCGTATCAAACCAGGCTCGCTGTTGCTGATGCCGGCGTTCGGCGGCGGACTCACTTTTTGTGCGCACCTGGTGCGTTGGGGTACACGTACCCAACCGATCGGTTTGTCATCGATCGATCTGCCGCCGTCGCCCCACTCGGCACTCGAACTCGTGCAACGTTACCGTCGCGCCAAGGGTCATGCGCTGACATGAGTACGAGCCCGGCGAATCCTCCGAGCCGCGCCATGCTGCCCATCGTGGCCATGGCGCTCTTCATCGATTCGCTCGGCATCGGGATCATCATTCCGATTGCCCCACAACTGGTGATGGAGCTCTCGGGCGCTACGTTGGCAGAGGCTGCGCCCATCGCCGGATGGCTGACACTCGCTTATGCCTCGATGCAATTCATCTTTTCGCCCATTCTCGGCAACCTCAGCGATCGCTATGGGCGAAAACCCATCCTCTTGGCATCGCTCGCCGCATTGTCGGTCGATTACGTCTTGATGGGTCTCGCGCCGACGCTGGCTTGGCTATTCGTCGGACGCATCATTGCCGGTATCGCAGGCGCAACCTTTGCGACGGCGAATGCCGTGGTCGCCGATCTCATACCGCCTGCAGAGCGAGCCAAATATTTCGGTCTCAATGGTGCGGCTTGGGGCATGGGTTTCATCGTCGGCCCCGTTGTCGGAGGTCTGCTCGGCGGTTACGGATCACGCGTGCCATTTTTTGCAGCGGCCGCATTCACAGCGCTGAATTTCTTGATAGCTGTCATCGTACTGCGCGAGACGCTGCCCACCACCCAGCGACGCGCCTTCTCGGTTCGTCGGGCCAATGCCCTCGGCGCATTGAAATCATTACGTGTGATTCCCGGTGCCGTCGTATTGCTGCTCGTGCTCTTCTTCTACCAGATCGGTCACGACACACTGCCCTCGACTTGGACTTGGACCGTCATGGCCAAATTTGGCTGGACGGAACGTGACGTTGGCCTGTCGCTAGCCGCATTGGGTCTCGGTACTGCCGTCGTGCAGGGTGGTTTAGTCGGTATGTTCACCCGCAAGCTGGGCGAACATCGCACTGCAATCATCGGTATGACCGGAGGAGCGCTCGGCTTTCTTGGCTACGCCTTCGCAAACTCACCAGCGATGTTGTTCGCCAGCATTCCGCTTGGCTGCTTGCTCGGACTGACCATGCCGTCGATCCGTGCCATGCTGTCTCGGCAAGTCCCAGCCAATGCGCAAGGGGAGCTGCAGGGAGCGATTAGTGGCATCGTGAGCTTCACCGCGATCGTCGCACCGTTTGCGATGACGCACCTCTTCAGCATCGCCACGAGCCGTTTCGACTTTGCCGGCGCCTCGTTTTTCGCCGCCGCTTTCGTACTGCTAGCCGGCGCAATCATGCTGCTGCGACGAGGCCCGATCAGCTCCGTTTAATCTGGATTCGGCGTCGACGCCGCCAAAAAACAAGGCCCGCCGGATCTCTCCGACGGGCCCTGCGACCTGTGCCTGTAAAGCCGGGTATTTTTTACTTCTTGGACGTCTTCTTGGCGGCGCGCTTCTTGGCGCGAGCCGGGTCCTTCGGACGAGTCTTGCCGAAAGAACCTTGATAAATCTTGCCGCGACGGCTTCTGCTGTCTCCCTTGCCCATCTAGCTCCACTCCACTGGTTTAAACCGTTGTCGAAGCGGTAAGTGTAGGACACTCAACGGTAGCGCGCCAATAAGCGTGCAAGACCGGCCGATCCCGGATGTAGCTGCGAGTAGGGGATCTGATTCAAGGGCTGCTCCGGCGTTCGACTCAGAGCATGAAACTCGGTCTCCGCCGTCGAACGGCAGTGCAGTAATCCGGTCAGATATTCGCCGCGGTTAATGTGCTGCTGAACGTAGTCGTAGGCACGATGAGCGTCTGTCGGGTCGTAATCCTCAGCGAGCTTACGGAGCACCACCCGATTGCCATCATGCAGCGTCACGGCCATCGACTCTCCAGCGGCGTAGTCGGTACGAATCTCCTGACGCAACGGCACAAAGTCGGCTTCGACGATCGGCTCGTAATGCTCACGCGTGTAGGCATAACTCTTGGTCGAGCCTTCATGATCGTTGAATGTGACACACGGTGAGAGCACGTCGATCAGCGCGAAGCCGGGATAGTTGAGCCCTGCTTGGATGAGCGGTACCAGTTGCTGCTTATCACCTGAAAAGCTGCGTGCGACGAAGCCCGCGCCCAAGTTCATCGCGAGTAGCACCGGATCGATCGGAGGCTGCTGATTCACCTCGCCCTTCTTCGCCTTCGTCCCGATATCAGCCGATGCGGAGAACTGCCCCTTGGTCAGGCCGTAGACACCATTGTTCTCGATGATGTACAGCATGTTGAGATTGCGCCGGATCGCGTGACAGAACTGCCCGAGTCCGATCGACAAAGAATCGCCATCACCCGAAATACCGATGTAGTACAGATCCCGATTGGCGGCATTGGCGCCCGTGGCGATCGAAGGCATGCGACCGTGAACGGAGTTGAAACCGTGCCCGCCATTGACGAAATAGGCTGTGGTCTTCGACGAACAACCAATACCGGACAGTTTGGCGAGATTCTCGGGGCGAATCGAAATACCCCAACACGCCTCGGTAATCGCCGCAGTGATCGAATCGTGACCGCAACCCGCACAGAGTGTCGATAAGGATCCTTCGTAATCCCGTCGCGTGAGCCCGAGCTCATTGAGTGGTAAATCGGGATGACGAATTTTCGGCTTCGGAATGAATGTCATGATACGACTCCCGCGACAGTCCGCTGACCCTCGGCTAGATCTGCAAGCACACCATCCACGATGAAAGCCGATGAAACCGGCAGCCCACTGTAGTGCAACAAGGAATGTAGTTTTGCTTTCTCGACTCGCGTTTCGAGAATCAACAAGGATCGAAACTGGGCGTCTCGATTCTGCTCAACGACATAGAGGCGATCGTGGGACTCGAGAAAACTTTCGACGTCCTCACCGAAGGGAAAACCACGCACCCGCAGGTAGTCGAGCTTGATACCCCGCTGGGCGAGCACATCCAGTGCCTCGCGAATCGCACCGTCGCAACTACCGATCGAGATGATGCCGCCCGTCGCCCTGCCATCTCCCTGCAAAACAGGCCTAGGTACATAACGTTTTGCGGTCGCAAATTTTCGCGTCAGCCGATCCATCACCACTTGGTACTCGGCGGCATCCTCGGTGTAGGTGCCGAATTGAGTATGGCCTGACCCGCGTGTGAAGTAAGCGCCTTTCGGATGCACTCCGGGCAAGGTGCGGTACGTGATGCCGTCTGCATCTTTGTCGACGTATCGATGGAACTTTTCGAGCTTCTCGATTTCGTCCCTATCGAGAACCTTGCCGCGATCAGGACGATACGCGTCGTCCCAAACGAGATCACGACACATCCAATCGTTCATACCGATATCGAGATCGAGCAATACCATCACGGGTGTCTGTAAACGCTCGGCTAGGTCGAAAGCTTGCACCGCCATGTAGAAACACTCTTCTGGATTGGCGGGATAGAGACAGACATGCTTGGTATCGCCGTGAGATGCATACGCCGCTGCGAGCACGTCACATTGCTGGGTACGAGTCGGCATACCCGTCGAGGGTCCAACGCGCTGCACATCGAACAAAACGGCCGGTACCTCGGCGTAGTAAGCGAGGCCCAGAAACTCGCCCATCAGAGATACGCCAGGGCCCGATGTCGCGGTGAAGGCACGGGCACCGTTCCAATTGGCACCGAGCACCATACCGATCGCCGACAATTCATCCTCGGCCTGAATGAATGCGAACTGAGCGCGCTTCGTCTCGGCATCGATGCGAGTCTTGTCGGCAAACGATTTGAAGGCGTCCATCAAAGACGTCGATGGCGTAATCGGATACCACGCAGCAACCGTGGCGCCAGCATAGAGACAACCCAGTGCCGCGGCGGTATTACCATCGATCATGATGTGGCCAGCGGTCTTGTCCATTGGCGACACCCGCAGTGGCAATGGGCATACGAAATGCTGCCGAGCATAGTCATAGCCGAGTTGGATCGCCTGCATGTTCGATTCGACCAGTGCCGGTTTTTTGGCATAAGTCTCTGCAAGCAACTCTCGAATCCGAGCAAGATCAAGATCGAGTAGCGCCGCCAACACACCCGCATAGCAGATGTTCTTCATCAGAATGCGCGTTCGCACGCCCTTGAAGTTCTCGTTGCACATCTGTGCGAGCGGCACACCGAGTACCGTGACATCTTCTCGCTTGAGCAAGGCGGGACGCGGCCAAGTCGAGTCGTAGATCAGATAACCGCCGGCAGCAACCTCACGCACATCGCGCGCGTAAGTTTCGGCGTTCATACACACCATGATGTCGATCTTGCCGGATCTCGCCACATAGCCGTCTTTCGAAACACGGATCTCGTACCAAGTCGGCAGACCCTGGATGTTGGATGGAAAATAGTTTTTACCCATCACGGGAATGCCGCTACGAAAAATCGACTTCATCAGTAGCGTATTGGCGCTCGCCGAGCCGGTACCGTTAACGGTTGCGATCTTGATGGCGAAATCGTTGATTCGTGACATCAGACGGCACCTCCTGAGCGCTGGTCGATGGCATGAGGCCACTGAACCCAGGACTTCTGCATGTCCCACGCAGCCGTCGGACAGCGCTCGGCGCATAGGCCGCAATGCACGCAGACATCCTCGTCTTTGACCATCACCCGACCGGTGAACTTCAGCGGATCGCTCACGTAGAGCGCCTGCGTGACGTTCTTTGCGGGCGCTTTGAGTCGCGTACGCAGATCTGCGTCTTCACCATCTGCTGTCATCGTCAGGCAATCGACAGGACAGATGTCGATACACGCGTCGCATTCGATGCATAACTTGGCATCGAAGATCGTTTGCACGTCGCAGTTGAGACAGCGTTGAACTTCGGCGGCCGCCTGTTCTGCCGTAAAACCGAGTTCAACTTCGATGTCGATGTT
>JALRHE010000043.1 GCA_023253235.1 Steroidobacteraceae bacterium | reverse complement strand
GAACAGCAGCAAGAACCTGAATAAACAACTCGACCCGATGGCGTATGTCGAGTCGATTCTCCTGGCAGTAGTGGGTGATCCGAACACCCTCAACATATTCGATTGCAAGGTAGGGACGCGCTTGATCGTCTAGGCCCGCGTCATATAGCCGCGCGATGTTGGGGTGCTCGAGCGACGCCAAGATGTCGCGCTCCCGCTCCATCCGCTCAGATAAGTCGCTTGCCCACACCATGCGTGGCAGCTTGAGTGCGACTCGACGCCGAGGCTTGCCGTCACTCCGTTCGGCGAGCCAAACCGATCCCATTCCGCCCGTACCGAGCTCTTCAATCACCCGGTACGGGCCAACGATGTCACCAGGAGAGAGCATCGGAGGTGGATTGGAGTCCGCTGAAACGACCGCAGGAGCCTCCAAAAAGCCGTCACCCTCGATCCGCGCATGGAGCTCGAGAAAGTGCCGCAAGGTCTCGCGCAGATGTACGTGCGATGCGGGCAAATCGGAGAGCCAGCGGCCCCGCTCAGACGCCGGGAGCAGCAATGCTTCGTCCAGCATGTGGCTGATCGATCGCCACTGAGTAGCGAGCTTCTCGGTGTCAGACATGGCATCCGCCCTGTTTACGACTGCTCGCTAACGTACGTGAGCCACCGGAAGAAACGGACACGAGCGCTTCCGCGCCGGAGTCATCGGCGAGCGATCGCTACCGAATAGCCAAGGCGGCGGCTAGAAACAGCCGCGCCTTCTCCCAGTCACGGCGTATCGTGCGATCGGTCAGACCGAGAATCTCACCGATCTGCTTTTCGGTCAGGCCACCAAAGTAGCGCATCTCGACGACTTGAGCCAAGCGAGGTTCGAGTTGCGCAAGCTCCTTCAGAGCCTCATGGATATCGAGAACATCGACTTCTTCGAGCGCTCGATCTAGCGGAGGCTCGACCGACAAGGATGTATGAAAGGCTTTCCCGCCACGTCGCTCACGCCGACTTGACCGGATCATATCGACGATCACGGACCTCATCGCCTGAGAGCAATAGGCCAAAAAATGATTTCGGTCTGCCGGGGTAACTCGGTGGGTCTTGGCAAATCGGAGATAGCAATCGTTAACCACACCCGCCGTGTCGAGCAGCACATCACTCGGATGCGTGCGAAGACGTGATCTCGCAATCTGCCGGAGATCTTCGTAAAGCGCGTCAAAGACTGCATCGAGCGCACGGCTATCGCCCTCACGCGCACGACCGAGCAGTTCCGTGATGTCCCCCATACTCTCGACATATACTTGGCGAACAAAATACTCGCAAGAAAATACACGACGTAACCGGAGGGATTCGATGGCTCGATGGGTGCTCGCACTAGATCAGGGAACCACCAGCTCAAGATCGATCCTGTTCGATCACGAGGCTCGCGTGGTCGCTATCGCCCAGCGAGAGTTCCATCAATACTTTCCGTCGTCAGGTTGGGTGGAGCATGACGCAAACGAGATCTGGTCAAGCCAAAGTCAAACACTGATAGAGGCTCTGGACGCAGCCGGGGCCAGCGACACCGATATTGCTGCGGTCGGCATCACCAATCAGCGCGAAACCAGCGTTCTTTGGGATCGCAACACCGGCGAACCCGTTGGTCGGGCCATTGTCTGGCAAGACCGCCGCACGGCAGATGCTTGCCAAGAGCTGAAAGCGGCAGGATTCGAAGCCGAAGTCGCACAACGTACCGGACTGTTACTCGACCCCTATTTCTCGGGAACCAAGCTGGCATGGATGCTAGAGCACATACCCGACGCTCGCCGCCGGGCAGAAAAAGGCGAGTTGTGTTTCGGCACGATCGACTCGTGGCT
>JALRHE010000065.1 GCA_023253235.1 Steroidobacteraceae bacterium | reverse complement strand
TTTTCGATCGGTTACCGGCTCCACCCTCGGGCCGGTGGATCGTCGTCGGGCGTCTCGATGTGAACACCTCGGGTTTGCTGCTGTTTACGACCGACGGCGAGCTGGCGCATCGGCTCATGCATCCATCGTCCGAAGTCGAGCGCGAGTATCTGGTTCGCGTGCGGCATCAACCGGATGCCGCCACGCTCGTCAGGCTTCAGCAAGGCGTGCAGCTCGAGGATGGCTGGGCGCGATTCGATCGACTGATAGCGGAGCGAACCACCGACGGGCATGCCTGGTTTCGGGTCGTGCTGCACGAGGGGCGCAACCGCGAGGTGCGTCGCTTGTGGATGGCGGTGGGCCACGAAGTAAGCCGATTGATCCGCCTGCGATACGGTCCGGTCGAATTACCTCGCGATCTGCGCCCAGGTGAAGCGCGGTTGCTGCCGAAGGCGCTCGTGCAACAACTCAGCGAAACTTGTCGGGCCGCAGCACTTCCACATCCTGAACCCACATGACGATGGCGTAGTGCTCGTAGTACTTCTCACGCAGTTTGGTGAGTACCAGTTCGGCCAACGGTGTGTCGCAGACGATCTCGACCCGGATGTTGCTGCTGTGTCCCCAGTGTGACGCGCGCAGCCCCTTGTCGCCGCGACCGCGTGCATCACTGATCGTGTAGCCCCGTACGCCCAAGGCTTCGATTTCCCGCACGAGATCGCGTTCGAGATTCGATTCGGTGATCACCGTCAACAATTTGCGGTGCGTTTGCGCGAGACCGGTCATGACGGCATCTCCATGAGCCAAGTGGCGATCCGCTGATAGAGCGGAATACCGATAAGGATATTGAAGGGGAACGTGATGGCGAGCGCCGCCGTGAGCGACAGCGCGGGGTTCGCCTCCGGGACGGCACTGCGCATGGCGGCGGGCGCCGCGATGTACGAGGCGCTGGCCGCGAGGGTGGCGAGTAGGATCGTGCCCCCGAGCGAGAGGCCCATGAGCTGCGCGAAACCGATGCCGATCATCGCGAAACAGGGCGGGATCAGCAGGGCGAAGGTGCCCATGAATAGTCCGTAACGGCGAAATCCGCCTAGGTGATCTGCCGCGATCAAGCCCATTTCGAGCAGGAAAATCGCCAAAATGCCCTTGAAAAGATCAAAAAAGAGTGGCGCCAGCGGCTCGAGGCCAACCGGTCCTGCCGCCCAGCCGATGACCAGGCCGCCAAGCAGCAACAGCACGCTTTTACCGAGCAGTACCTCGCGGGCGATTTCGCCCCAGGGCGTGCCGGCTTGGATACCGCGGGCGAGCAGGATGCCGAGGATGATCGCCGGGATCTCGAGCAACACCAGCAGCAGCGGCAGGGTGGGCTCGTAGGCGATGCCGGCGGTGCCCAAGAAGGCAACCGCCACGGCGAAGGTGCCGATGCTGACCGAGCCGTAGTGGGCGGCGACCGCGGCGGCGTTGGCGCGATCCAGTCGCCCAAGCGCTCGCAGTATGAAAAACGCCAGGAAAGTCAGCAGGATGCCGAGCAGCAAGGTGAGCGCGAGATCGCTGACGAGACCGGTTGCGGGCTGGCGCGCCAGCTCGATCCCGCCCTTCATACCGATGGCGAGTAGCAACAAAGTGCTGACGAACTCGTAGATCGCCGGCGGCAGTCGCAGATCCGCCTTCAACACCCCGGCGAGCAGGCCGAGGGCGAAGAACAGGACGATGGGGTCGATTCCACTCAACATTTATTCAACTCCATTGACACTCCCCATACTGGAAATCACAATAGGCGGCTCGTTTCACGCGGAGGGGTACCCAAGCGGCCAACGGGAGCAGACTGTAACTCTGCCGGCGTACGCCTTCGTAGGTTCGAATCCTACCCCCTCCACCAGAAACGGTGGCGTTGAGAGACGTATACCGACAGTAGCGGATGAATCCTGCGGGCTCACCCATCAGATAAGTTTTGCGGGTGTAGTTCAATGGTAGAACCTCAGCCTTCCAAGCTGATGACGTGGGTTCGATTCCCACTACCCGCTCCAGGTTTCGGCTCACGTAGCTCAGTCGGTAGAGCA
>JALRHE010000322.1 GCA_023253235.1 Steroidobacteraceae bacterium | reverse complement strand
ACCTCGAAGTCGGTCGATCTTGTCGAACTCCACCTCAGGGAAGGAGAGCTGCTCCTTCATGCCCAGGGTGTAGTTGCCGCGGCCGTCAAAGGACTTGCCTGACACGCCGCGGAAGTCGCGGATGCGGGGCAGCGCCACACGGGTCAGTCGCTCGAGGAAGTCCCACATGCGCTCACCACGCAGCGTGACCTTAGCGCCGACTGGGTTCCCCTCGCGGACCTTGAAGGTGGCGATGGACTTCTTTGCCTTAGTGACGATGGCTCGCTGACCGGTGATGAGGGCGAGATCGCCCACGGCAGCGTCAACCGCCTTGGCGTTGGTCAGCGCCTCGCCGAGCCCAATATTGACGACGATCTTCTCGAGGCGCGGCACCTGCATCGCGTTCTTGTAGCCAAATTCGCTCTTCAGGGCCGGAATGACTTCCGTTGTGTAGCGCTGCTTCAGTTCGCTCACTTCGAAGCCTCCTTCTTGCCCGCAATGACGGTGCCGCAGCGGCCGCAGAGGCGCTGCTTCTTGCCGTCGGCGTCTCGAGCTTCTGCGTGGCAGCGTTGAACTGCTTGCAGAACTCCATGATGTTCACGCCCTGCTGACCCAATGCCGGGCCGATGGGCGGTGAGGGGTTCGCCGAGCCTGCAGGCACCTGCAGCTTGACGTAGCCTTGGACTTTCTTGGCCATCGTTACTCTCCTGGGTTCCAGCGCCCACGCTCCAGCGTGAGCTCCCCATGCGCTTCCTTGCCGTTACGACACGCGATCCTTCGCGTGTCGATCCAGTGGCTCGCCCCCTTGCGGGAACGAACCGTCAAAAAACATCAGGCCTTTTCGACCTGCGAGAAATCGAGCTCGACCGGCGTCGAACGACCGAGGATCTGCACCGCAACCTGCAGGCGATTCTTCTCGTAGTTGACGTTCTCGACCACGCCGCTGAAATCATTGAACGGACCATCGGTGACCCGAACGACTTCACCCGGCTCGAAGATCACCTTCGGCCGCGGCTTCTCGACACCCTCTTCGACGCGACGCAAGATCTGGTTCGCTTCGCGATCCGTGATCGGAGCCGGCTTTTCCTTGGTGCCGCCGATGAAACCGAGCACCTTCGGAACCTCGTGCACGAGATGCCAGGTTTCCTCGTCCATCTCCATCTGCACGAGCACGTAGCCCGGATAGAACTTACGTTCGCTCTTGCGCTTCTGACCATCGCGCATCTCGACGACCTCTTCGGTCGGGACGAGAATTTCGCCGAACTTGTGTTCGAGACCAGCGCGCTTGATGCGCTCCTTCAAACCCTCGGCCACCCGGTGTTCGAGGTTCGAATAGGCATGGACGACGTACCAACGCATTGCCATTTGATCAGACTCCTGCGTCCGGGCCGCCGAGGATCAACTTGGTCAGCCAACCGAGGATCGAATCGACACCCCAGAAGAACAACGCCATGATGATCACGAATACGAAAACAACCGCGGTCATCGTGCCGGTCTCTTGACGAGTCGGCCAGAAAACCTTGTACAACTCGATGCGTGCATCGAGAACGAATTTCCAGAAGTCGCGCCCGTACTGCGACAGAAAGAACACAGCCGCGGCGACGATGAGGCCACCGGCGAAAACGACCCAACGTACCCAATCGGCCTGATTGCCCTTGAGCACATAGAACGAGGCAATCCCTGCGGCCGCGATCAGGATCGCGGCCCAGAGTTTTGCCTTGTCGGCGCCAGTGACGCCGTCGTTTTTAACTGCTTCGTTCATCGTTGCACTGATCCTGCGTAGCCCGAATTGGCAGGCCAGGAGGGAATCGAACCCCCAACCTGCGGTTTTGGAGACCGCTGCTCTGCCAATTGAGCTACTGGCCTGTACTCTGTTTCGACGAGCCTCTTACTTCAGGATCTTCGCGACGACGCCTGCGCCGACGGTGCGACCGCCCTCGCGGATCGCAAAGCGCAGACCATCTTCCATCGCGATCGGAGCGATCAACTCCACCACCATCTTGATGTTGTCGCCAGGCATCACCATCT
>JALRHE010000312.1 GCA_023253235.1 Steroidobacteraceae bacterium | reverse complement strand
CCGCCTGCGACCTGAATGGCGAGCTTGTTCGCTTCGAGTCCGTACTCGGCGGGCCAACTTTTGGCGATGGGCGTCAATAAATCGAGCAACATCGCAGCCTCGTCTCGCGCTGCCGTGTCGCCTGCGGAGCGAGTGACATCGACGAGATTCGCGCAATAGAGCAACAGATCGAGTGCGCCCTCGACCCAAGCCTTTTGCGACAGCAGCATCCGCCGAACGTCGGGGTGTTCAACGAGAGCAACTTGCGCGGAGCGCGGATCACGATTGACGAGGGAACGACCTTGTCGACGCTCTCGCGCATATCGCAGCGCGTAATCGTAACCCGCGAATCCGATGGCTGCTGCTGACAAGCCGACCGAAACACGCGCCTCGTTCATCATCAAGAACATGTATGCAAGTCCGTGATGCAACGTGCCGACTAATTCGCCGATGCATTCTTCACTGTCACCGAACGCCAATGCGGTGTTCACGTGCGCGCGCCAGCCCATTTTGTGATTTAGTCCGATGAGACTCACGCCGTTGGGTACGCGGCCAGACTCTTCACGGAAACGGGGTACGAGAAACAGCGAAATCCCCTTCACGCCGGGTGGCGCATCGGGCGTGCGCGCCAGCACGAGATGCACGATATTCTCGCCGAGTTCATGCTCGCCGCCGGAGATCCACATCTTGCGTCCACGCAGACTGTAGCGACCATCCGGTCGTGGGCTCGCCATCGTCGTGATATCCGCTAGCGATGAGCCCGCCTGCGGCTCCGACAAACACATGGTGCCGTAGACTCGCCCGTCCAGCATGCGCGGAATCCAATGGCGACGTTGCACCTCACTGCCGAAATGCACCAACAAGTTCGCCGCGCCCTGAGTCAACATCGCATAACTGTGAAAGCCGACATTAGCGGCGGCGAGCAAACTGCCGCAGGCTTGTGACAGCGTGAACGGCAAACCCAGGCCGCCGTGCTCCTCTGCAAACGACGTGGCCAGAAAGCCACCCTCGGCGAGTGCTCGCATCGCGTTCGAAAGCTCGACTGGCAACACGACCCGACCCTGATCCAGATAAGGCTCTTGACGATCGGCGAGTGCGGCATGCGGCGCAAACTGTTCGTCCGCCAGTGTCGCGGCAGCCTCGAGCACCGCTTGAAAGGTCTCTCGAGTCGAAGGCGAACCTGCTAGGCCCAACACGTCGAAAAGGTCGAACTGTAATTCGCGCAGAGGTATGCTCATGTCCGAATTATAAGCAGCAATCGTGGGACCCCCCATGTCGAACCCATTCGCTTTTGAGCCCCTTGCGCCCGTCACCGCACGGATCAGTGACTCGCCCCTGCTCTTCCCCGTACATCGAATTTACTGCGTAGGTCGCAATTACGCTGAGCACGCCAAGGAAATGGGTTCTGACCCAACGCGTGAGCCGCCCTTTTTCTTCTGCAAGCCCGCCGATGCCATCATCGCCGATGCACTGCCGGTACCGTACCCGCCACGCACCCAAAACTTTCATCATGAAGTCGAGCTCGTTTTGGCACTGCATCGCGGTGGTAAGAATCTCACGCTCGAGGCGGC
>JALRHE010000272.1 GCA_023253235.1 Steroidobacteraceae bacterium | reverse complement strand
TGCAAGCCGTTGGGTCGATCCCACTCCGCTAACACTCGACCGACCGGGTCTGGCAGGCGTGCGATGTCTTCGAGCCCGCGGGCCATCGCCTCGACTCGCGCGGCATCGAGCCGGAGTCGATCCAGCATCGCGGCACTAAGGTTTTTCTGCTCCGCCGCCTGCATGTCGGCGGCATTCGCCGCGAGTATCCGTTCGACGTTGTCGCGCAATGCGATCGCTCCAGCGAGCAGCGCTGCGTCTTTCTGCTCGCGCGTCGCCGCAGCCAAAACCGGCTGAGCCGCCAAAGCGGCTTCACCGAGACTCTTCATCACCGATGCCAGCGCCACCGGGGTCAATGCAGAGAGGTTCGTCGTGTCGCTCATGGCAATACCAAATCGTCTCGGTGTATCAATTCGTCGCGACCAGTGAAACCGAGGATCGCTGGAATATCGGCACTGCGTCGGCCGATGATCCGCGCGGCATCGGCGTCCGAGTAGGCAACGATCCCGCGTGCGACTTCACGACCGTCGCTGTTCTGCACGCTCACGGTATCACCGCGTTCGAATCGACCACGCAACGCGGTCACTCCCGCGGGGAGCAAACTCTTCCCCGAGCGCAAGGCTCGCTCGGCACCTGAGTCGATCACCAAGGCGCCGACCGGTTTCAAGGCGCCGGCGATCCACTGCTTGCGCGCCGCGACCGGTGTCGCCGACGGTTTGAACCACGTGCAGCGCGCGCCCTGTTCGATGCGACGCACAGGATGTCGTGGTGCGCCCGCTGCTACACAAAAATGCGCACCGGCTGCCACGGCGATCTTGGCGGCGAGAATCTTGGTGGTCATACCCCCACTGCCGACGTCCGACGCCGAGCCGCCCGCCATCGCCTCGATCGCCGGCGTGATCTCGCGCACCAAGGGGATGAACTGCGCGGCAGGGTCACGATGAGGGTCTGCGGTGTAGAGACCATCGATATCCGACAACAACAGCACGCAATCGGCACTGATCATTTGTGCCACGCGCGCGGCGAGTCGATCATTGTCCCCGTAGCGAATCTCCGCTGTCGCGACCGTATCGTTCTCGTTGATGACCGGCACGGCTCCGCGCTCGAGCAAGGCATTGAGCGTCGCTCGCGCATTCAGGTATCGACGACGCTGCTCGCTATCTTCCAACGTGAGGAGGATCTGCGCGACCGGCAAATCCGATTGCTCCAGCAACTCCTTGTATGCATGTGCGAGACGAATCTGCCCGACGGCCGCGGCGGCCTGACTCTCTTCGAGTCGCAAGGGCCCCTTAGGAAGCCCGAGATGCCGACGCCCGAGGGCGATCGCTCCTGAGGAGACGAGAACGACCTCCTTCCCCTGTTTACGCAACCGGACTACGTCTGCCACCAGCGTCTCGAGCCAAGCGCGATTGAGACGCCCCGTCGCGGAATCGACGAGCAATGCTGAACCGACCTTGATGACCACACGGCGAGCGCGCGTCAAGGGCGAAGTGGACGGTGCGTTTTGGGAACGAACGGCCATGAAGGGCTCCTGATCGCGTGGCACTATAGTTGAGACTCGAAGTAAAATCCGCAACCTAGATCCACTTCCTCCGCGCCGAGGTGATTTCCGTGAGCAGAGACAACGAACCCGTCAAGGGCCAGTGGTACCAGAACGTCGAAGAGGAAGAGACCTTTCGTGTCCTGTCCGTCGATGAAGATGCCGAGATCGTCGAGATCGAATATCTCGACGGTGAGATCGAGGAACTCGATCTCGAAGAGTGGCACGAACTCGACCTCGAACTGACCGACGAGCCGGAAGGCTGGTCCGATGAAGACGAGGACGACGAAGACTGGGACGAAGACGAAGAAGAGGAAGAAGACGACGAGGATGACGATTGGGACGAGGACGAAGACGAAGATGAAGACTGGGAAGACGACGACGGTCGTGAACGGTAATCCTCGTTCGTGAGTGACGGCCTCGACAGCTGGTACCACGAAAAAGAGTCTGCTTGGCTCTATCGGCGGGTTGCGGATCGCGAATCCGACCCGCTGAAGAGCCAGCTGTTCCGCAAACTCGGCGAGGCTGCCGAAGACCAGGCGCGCAAGTGGGAGTCTTTGCAGCCGCAGCGTCAGTTCGAGTTCCGTCCTTCGATGCGAGCTCGCGTGGTCGCGAGCCTCGTCGATCAAATCGGTCCCCGCGCTGCACGCAACGTATTGGCGGCCATGAAGTTGCGCGGCTTGTCGGTCTACACATCGACCAGCGCACCGGGCCACGTCATGCCGACCTCGGTCTCTCAAGTGGGCGAGCGGCATCGTGGTGGTGTATCAGGCGGTAACCTGCGCGCGACCGTCTTCGGTATCAACGATGGCCTGGTCTCAAATGCCGCCCTCGTCATGGGCGTTGCCGGTTCAGGTGCGGCACCCGCAATCGTCTTGATGACCGGCGCAGCCGGTTTACTCGCGGGCGCCTTGTCGATGGCCGCAGGCGAATATGTGTCGGTTCGCTCACAACGCGACATGTACGAGTATCAGATCGCACTCGAAAAAGAAGAGCTCGCCGAATACCCCGAAGAGGAAGCGGAGGAGCTCGCGTTGATCTATGAAGCGCGCGGCATGGATCTCGAGCAAGCGCGCCTCTTCGCTCGCTCACTGCTCGGTAATCCCGATCACGCACTCGATGTGTTGGCCCGCGAGGAGTTAGGCCTTAACCCGGATGATCTCGGCTCACCGCTCGGCGCTGCGTCATCGTCATTTCTCGCCTTCGCCTTGGGGGCCGTGATCCCCTTGCTGCCCTTTCTCATCGGACTTCCGGCGCAGTCGGTCATGGGCTGGACGATCGGTGTTACCGCCGTCGCACTCGCAGCCGTCGGCCTATTGATCAGTCTCTTTACCGGTCGCAACGCATGGCTCGGCGCCGCACGCATGGTGGCGATCGGTGGTGGTGCCGGTGTCATCGCTTGGTTGGTCGGCAACTGGCTCGGAGTCGCGCTCGCCTGAGTGACCGCGCTGCGGCGCGCGCTATCCCGCATCCTCAACCCGACGGCACCCCTGCACTAGCCTTCGGTTTGGGGGTCTTATGTCAGTCAACCGTCGCCAATTCCTCACCCACTCTGCGCTCACCGGCGCTGCCCTCGCTTTGCAGCATGGCGATGCGCTTGCCGATGCCCTGACGCGCCCCTACCGACGTATCGAAGACGTCTGGCGCAAGAAGTGGACTTGGGATCGCGTCGCGCACGGTACCCACGGCACCAACTGCGCGGGCACCTGCGCGTTCAATGTCTACATCCGCAATGGCGTCGTTTGGCGCGAGGAACAACAGGCCGAATACGAACGTTCGGGTACACCCGATGTGCCCGATTACGGTCCTCGCGGTTGCAACAAGGGTCTGCGCCACGCGCGTTACATGTACGGCAAGCAGCGCGTGCTCTATCCGATGAAACGCGTCGGCAAGCGCGGCGAAGGTAAATGGCAGCGCATCTCTTGGGATCAGGCCACGCGCGAGATCGCGGAGAAATTCATCGAGGTCGCCGTCAAGCACGGACCAGACTCCATCACCTTAGGTAGCGGCACGCAGCTTGCGGTGAAGATGGCGTCCTATTCGGCGCTCGCGCGATTCTCGAACATCACCGGTGTGACCGTGCCCGAGTTCTACTCGGGCGTGGGCGATCTACCCACCGGCTTCTACATGACGACGGGTCTCACCTATCTCGGTGACACCATGGCGGCCGTATTCAAGTCGAAATGCGTACTCGTGTGGATGGCCAATCCGGCCGTCACACGCATTCCCGATGCGCATTTTTTCTGGGAAGCCAAATACAACGGCACCGAAGTCGTCACCATTTCGCCGGAGTTCACGCCGACCGCGATGCACTCGTCGAAATGGTTGAACATCAAACCCGGCACCGACACCGCACTCGCGATGGCGATGGTCAATACGATCATCGAAGAGAAGCTGTACGACGCAGCCTATATCCGCGAACAGACGGACCTGCCCTTTCTCGTGCGCGAGGACAACGGTGAATTCCTGCGCGCCGAAGATCTGAACCTGGTCGATATGCTCGCGGTGCGCGAGAACGTCTTCTACCTCTGGGATCAAAAAACTCGCCGTATGGTGCAGGCGCCGGGCACCGGCGCTGCCGAGGCGCCAGTGGGTCGTCGTCGTCGCAAATTCGAGACGATCGCACTTGGCAACATCGAACCTGCGCTCGAAGGTCGCTGGAACGTCGAGACACGCACCGGCAAGGTGACCGTCACCACGGTGTTCGCGCTACTGAAAAAACGTGCGGCCGAACACAGCCCGGAGAAGATGGCCGCGGAAACCGGCCTCAATCCGAACGCGATGCGCACGGTGGCGCGTGAATTCGCCAAAGCCGGCAAGCGAGCCATGATCTACGCCGGATTCTCCGCCTGCAAATGGCTGCACGGCGATATTCTGCAACGCTCGATGGTGCTGCTGTGCGCCCTCACGGGCGCGACGGGCCACGAGGGTGGCGGCGTACAGATGGCCAACGGACCGAAGTCGCGTGGCATCACCTCGTTCGCGTTCGCCGGTGTCGGCGCTGCCTCACGTATCGTCGCCTCGACGCTGTGGGACTACGAACACGGCAAGATGAAGCAACTCAACGAGAAGATTTACGGCAAGAAGCTCGCCGATGAATTCGACTCGCACTACCAGCACAGTTTGAAGGAAGACTGGTTCCCGCAGTACGGCAAGAACGGTTGGAAGATGGGCATCTTCGCCGGCGAGAACGGCGCCAACTGGCGCGCCTCGGGCAATCGCTGGCGCACCGAGGCTTTCGAAAAACTCGAGATGATCGTGGCACTGGTCCCCGATGCCGGCATCACCATGCATCACGCCGACATCGTGCTGCCGATCGCACACCACTACGAACGCGCCGACATCATGCTGCAGTCGCGCCACCCTTACGTGCAGGTGCTCGATCGCGCAGTCAAACCCTTAGGCGAAGCCGTGGACGACTTCGAAGCGCTACGCCGCGTTTCGGCCGCGATCAGCGCTATCGCCCGCGAGAAAAGCACCCCTGCCATCAAGGACGACGTCGACGGTCGAACCTTCCGCCGCGACCTCAAGCGAACGCTCGAGTTGTACACGATGGATGGTGCGATCCGCGACTCGCGCGACATCGTGCAATTCATCATCAACGCGACCCCTGGCATTCCGAAGATGAGCTTTGCGGAATTGGCAGCCAAAGGCATCGTGCGTGTCGACGAATCTCGCGGCAGCACGGTCTGGAATTCGGATGAGAGCCCTTTCCATGCCGACATCGCCGAGTCGGTGCACGAAAAACGTCCATACGAAACACTCACGGGTCGACAACAGTTCTACATCGATCACGAGTGGTTCCTGAAGTTCGATGAAGCGCTGCCGGTCTATCATCCGCCGCTGAAGCAAAAGGGCTATCCGCTGCAAATGACGATGGGACATGCGCGGCATGGCATCCACAGCATGTGGCGCGACGACTCCTTCCTCGTCTCGCTGCAACGCGGCGAACCCGACATCTACGTGAACCCGGACGATGCTGCGGCCCGCAACGTGCGCGATGGCGATCTCATCGAGGTATTCAACGACGGTGGCAGCTTCATCTGCATGGCGCACCTGTCAGCGGGCATCATGCCCGGAACGCTGTACATGTATCACGGCTGGGATCCGACGATGTTCCGCGGTCGACAAAACTTTGCGGCCGTGATCCCGACGGCGGGGCTCGTCAAACCCACTTCGGTCGCAGGCGATTACGGGCACCTTGGCTACAGAGTGCT
>JALRHE010000206.1 GCA_023253235.1 Steroidobacteraceae bacterium | reverse complement strand
GGATCCGCGTCACGACACGTATCTACCTACTCAGTACGATCAGCATGACTTAAAAGGAAAGATCAACTGCCGAGCACAACTTCGTCGACATTTTGGGCTGTCGGATGATACATCCGGGCCCATCTTCATCGTCGTCAGCCGACTGAACTGGCAGAAAGGTCTCGATATGGTCGTCGATGCGACCGAGACCCTCGTCGCAGCCGGTGGCCAACTCGTGATGGTCGGCAGCGGTGATGGCCACCTGGAGTGGCAGTTCCGACAACTCCAGAATCGCTTCCCTCGGCAGGTCGGTGTCCATATCGGCTATTCCGAACCACTCGCCCACTTGTCGATGGCAGGCGGCGACGCCCTTCTGATGCCCTCGCGTCACGAACCTTGCGGTCTGACTCAACTCTACGCCAAGCGCTATGGAACCCTGCCGGTCGTCCAATCCGTCGGCGGCTTGGCGGATACCGTCGATCACCATTCCGGCTTCATGTTCGATGAACATTTCACGTCGTTGTCGGATGTCGTTCAACACGTCGTCCACGTGTATCGCGACCAGACTCGCTGGCGCCAAATGATGATGACCGCAATGAGTCAAAACTTCGGCTGGGAAAACTCAGCATACGAATATCTGCGCCTGTATCGAGAACTCCAAGGATAGATCTGCTGATATGGAATCGACGCCGACCACTCCCGCTGGGCAAGTGAATGCAGAGCTGTCATCACTGCGCGCCATCCATCTTCAACTACAAGATACGGTTGCGAGCTTGCGCGCCGAGCTTGAAAACGCAGCAGCCGTGGGGCGCGCCAACGTGCAAGCCACCGAGACGCACTTCGCGAACCAAATCTCCGAACTCCGTAAAACCATCGATAGTTTGCGACGCAATCTCGAAGAAACTGCTGCGCAAGGACGCGCCGAAACCCAAGCCGAAAAAGCACGTGGTGCCGCCGAGGCGAAGCAGTTACGCGACACCATCGACTCGATGCGTATCGAAATGGACGGCCTTCGGGTTGCACATCAAGCAACCTTGACGCGACAGGAATCGGGCTTCTCGCTCGAACGAACTCACCTGATGGAGCAGGTCAAACTGCTCCGACTCGAACTGGAAAAACGCAAGTGAATACCGAAACCCAAAAACGTAAAGCGGCGCGCAAGAAAAAACTCACCAAGTCGGTCGCATTGCGACGGGCCGAGACGCTGCTTGAAGTCTCCGCACGTTGTGCAGCTGCCAACGATCTCGTCAGCGTGTTACGCACGTTAGTGGATATCACGGCACGGGCACTCGACTGCGATCGCGGCACGTTGTTCTTGAATGACTCGGAGACCGGCGAGCTGTACTCCCGAGTGGCACAGGGCGACTTGGTCCGAGAAATTCGCATACTGAATACCTCAGGATTCGCCGGGCATGTATTCCAGACGGGCGAACCGGTGATCACCCACGACCCTTACTCGGACCCACGGTTCAATCGCCAAGTCGATGATTGGACGGGCTATAAAACGCGCAACATCATCTGCGTGCCGATCCGTCTCGCCTCCGGCGAAGTCATCGGAGCCATGCAGTGCTTGAACAAAAATGTAGGTTCGTTCACGGAAGACGACCTGGAACTGCTGCAGGACATGACTTCGCAAGCCGCCATTGCCCTCAGCAGCCTACATTTCATCGAGCGCACCGAGAAGCTTCGTCAAAAAGAGATGAAGTTCATCGGTTTGGTTTCGGAGATCAATCAAGAGTTTGACCTCTCCCGTCTGTTGCAGCGAGTCGTGGCCGAGACGACCAAGATGCTTCGTGCAGAGCGTGCAACGATCTTCATGTATGACTCGACCACGAAAACTCTCTTCTCTCGCGTCTCTGCCGGCGGCGAGATCGCCGAGATACGGTTTCCATCGCATCTCGGGATTGCTGGCGAGGTTTTCACGAGCGGTCAATCGCTCAATATCCCGCACGCTTATGCCGATTTGCGCTTCAACCCTTCCTTCGACCGTCAGACCGGCTTTTTCACACGCTCGATCCTGTGTGCCCCAATCCTCAACAAACATGGCGTCATCATCGGCGTTACTCAGGTTCTCAATAAAGAGACCGGTGTTTTTACGCAGGAAGACGAGCAGCGCCTAAAAGCTTTCACTGCACAAGTCGCCATCGCGCTCGAGAATTCGAAGCTGTTCGACGACGTGCAACGAGTCAAGAGTTATAACGACAGTATCTTGCAAAGCATGTCCAATGGCGTGATCACGCTGGATGCAGCCGGCAAGATCGTGACCTGCAACTCCGCCGGACTCAAGATTTGGGACGCCAAGAGCAGCGCGGTCATCGGAAAGCCGCTCACCGAGTTGCTCGGCGAGAGCAGCGGCTGGCTCAACGACAGTATCGCGTCTGCCAAAGAAACGGGCGAAAGCGGTTACTTTCCCGATGCGCAGTTGACGCTCGGTGGCGTAGAACGATCGGTTAACGCGAGCGTCATGCCACTTCGCGCCGCAGATAACGACAAGGAACTCGGTGCCATGCTGATGTTCGAGGACATCAGCTCTGAAAAGCGCATGAAGTCGACGATGTCTCGCTACATGGATCCGGCGATCGCCGCACAGATGCTCGAGGGTGGCGGTTCCGATCTGCTCGGTGGTGCCAATAAAGAAGCCACCATCATGTTTACCGACGTTCGCGGTTTCACGACGATCACCGAGGAGTATGGCGCGCAGGGAACCGTCTCATTCCTCAACGAATATTTCACGTTGATGGTCGAGTGCATCAATCGCCAAGGCGGCATGCTCGATAAATTCATCGGCGATGCGATCATGGCATGCTTCGGTCTGCCGGCCCCGCACGAAGATGATCCAGACCGCGCGATGAAGGCGGCCATCTCGATGATTCGCGAAATGTGGGACTGGAACGCGATCCGTCGTGACAAAGGACTGAAGACGGTGGATCTGGGGATCG
>JALRHE010000202.1 GCA_023253235.1 Steroidobacteraceae bacterium | reverse complement strand
TCACCGGTTCCATGCCTCGTACTTTTCAAGAACTGATCTTTGCCCTGCAGCAGTACTGGTCGGACCAGGGCTGCGTCATTCTGCAACCGTACGATATGGAGATGGGCGCGGGTACGTTTCACACGGCGACCTTCCTGCGCTCGATCGGCCCGGAACCGTGGAGTGCGGCCTATGTACAGCCCTCCCGCCGGCCGACCGACGGTCGCTATGGCGATAACCCATTTCGCTTGCAGCGTTACTACCAGTTCCAAGTGGTGCTGAAGCCCTCGCCACTCGACATCCTCGATAAGTATGTCGGCTCGTTGAAGATGTTGGGTTTCGATCCACTCACCCACGATATCCGCTTCGTCGAGGACAACTGGGAATCACCGACACTCGGTGCTTGGGGCCTCGGTTGGGAAGTGTGGCTGAACGGCATGGAAGTCACGCAATTCACCTACTTCCAGCAAGTCGGCGGTATCGATTGTCGTCCGGTCACGGGTGAAATCACTTACGGACTCGAGCGCCTTGCCATGTATCTACAAGGCGTCGACAGCGTTTTCGACATCGTTTGGACCGATGGACCGCGCGGCAAAGTCACGTATCGCGACGTCTACCACCAGAACGAAGTAGAGCAGTCCGCGTACAACTTCGAGCACGCCGATACGACCTCGCTATTCCGTCATTTCGACGAACACGAGGCCGCCTGCCAGCGTTTGCTCGAAGCCAAGCTCGCGCTACCGGCTTACGAGCAAGTTCTCAAAGCCTCACATACGTTCAATTTGCTAGACGCCCGTCGCGCGATTTCGGTAACGGAGCGTCAAAGATTCATCCTTCGAGTCCGCACGCTTGCTCGCGGTGTCGCACAAGCCTATTACGAAAGTCGAGAAGCTCTCGGCTTCCCGATGGGCTCTGCTGCGGAGGGTGCGCGATGAACACCCGTGATTTTCTCTTCGAACTCGGCACGGAAGAATTGCCCCCGGTCGCGCTGCCCGAACTCGAGCGCGCGCTGTCGGAAGGGATCCGCAACGGCTTGGCGAGCGCCGGTCTACCGCACGGTGATCTCGTCTCGTATGCCGCACCGCGACGACTCGCCGTGCTCGTGCGAGATCTTGCCGAGCAGCAACCCGAACAATTATTGAAACGTCGCGGCCCGCCGGTATCGGCCGCTTTCGACAAGACCGGTCAACCGACCCGTGCAGCCACGGCCTTCGCCGAATCCTGCGGCGTCGACATCGGCTCGCTAGGTCGTGTCGTCGAAGGCAAGGGCGAGTTTCTTTACTTTGAAGGCAGCAAGCCCGGTGCGCCGACACCGACGTTGCTTCCGACGATCGTGCAAACCGCGCTCGATGCGTTGCCGATTCCAAAGCGTATGCGCTGGGGTGCAAGCCAGGCAGAGTTCGTTCGGCCCGTGCACTGGGTGGTACTCCGCTTCGGTGATGACGTGCTCGATGCCACACTGCTCGATACCCGCGCCGGCAGCACCACGCGAGGCCATCGTTTTCACGTACCAGGGGAGTTGTCGTTACCCTCACCCGCTGATTACGCCGACGTGTTGCGAAAATCCGGTCACGTGATTGCGCACTTCGGTGAGCGTCGCGAGCGTATCCGCGAGCAAGTCGAATCTGCGGCTGTGCGTCTCGGTGGTCGGGCCGTCTTCGACGACGCGCTACTCGATGAGGTCACTGCACTGGTCGAATGGCCGGTGCCGGTCGAGGGTCGCTTCGACGACGAGTTTCTGGAGCTACCGCGTGAAGTGCTGATCTCCACGCTGCAGGAACACCAGCGTTATTTCCCCGTGGAAGATGCTGCCGGAAAGCTCACGCCTTGGTTCATCACCATCAGCAACATCGACAGTCGCGATCCTTCGCGAGTGCGCGAAGGCAACGAACGCGTCGTACGCCCACGCTTGTCGGATGCGGCTTTCTTCCAACGACAAGATCGCCGCGCGCCTTTGCGTGGCTGGCGCGAGGGCTTGGACCGAGTCACCTTTCAGGCCAAGCTCGGTTCGATCGGCGATAAAGTCCGCCGTATCGCAAGCCTCGCGAGCCAGATCGCCCCGCTCGTCGGCGGCCAAGCCGCGCTCGCGGTGCAAGCGGCGGAACTCTGTAAATGTGATCTGCTCTCCGCCATGGTCGGCGAGTTTCCGGAACTACAAGGCATCACGGGCGCCAACTACGCTGCCGCTGATGGCGAACCGGCCGAAGTAGCAAGTGCGATCCGCGAGCACTATCTGCCGCGTGGTGCCGGCGACGAATTGCCCTCGACTCCGAGCGGTATCGCCGTGGCCTTGGCCGACAAACTCGACACGCTCGCGGGCATCTTCGGCATCGGTCAAAAGCCCAGCGGCACCAAAGATCCTTTCGCGCTGCGTCGCGCAGCAATCGGTGTGTTGCGAATTTTGCTCGAGCGTCGTCTCGAGCTCGATCTTGCTGATCTCGTTGCGCACGCAGTTGCGTTGCAGCCAGTGAGTACGACCGATACCCAAAGCGAAGTCTTGGGTTTCATGATGGATCGACTGCGCGCGATCCAGCTCGAAGCGGGTCATGGCAGCGAAGCGTTCGATGCCGTACAAGCCACCGGCTCCACGAAGCCGGGTGATATCCGGTCGCGCCTCGAGGCATTGCGTCGGTTCCGTGAGTTGCCGGAGGCGGAAAGTCTCGCTGCTGCCAACAAGCGCATCGCCAATATCCTCAAGAAAACGGAAACGGGTGCACTGTCGACGCGTATCGATGCCGGTTTGCTGCGCGAATCTGCCGAGCGCGATTTGGCGGCGGCTCTCGATGCAATTGCCTCATCCGTCGATGCCCATCTGCGCAGTGCTGAATACGACGCCGCGCTGACTTTGCTAGCCAGCTTGCGCCCGACGATTGATGCCTTCTTCAACGATGTGATGGTGAATGACCCGGATGCGGCCTTGCGTGCCAATCGGCTCGCCCTCGTGAACCGCGTCAGAACGCTGTTCTCCGGCGTGGCCGACTTGTCGCGTTTGCCGGGATGATCGCGCTTCGCTCGTTCGTCTTCACCGTTTTCATGTTTGCGTGGACGCTGATCTACGCGATCATCTTCGTCTTCGCAGCACCTTTCGTTTCCATACGACGACGCTTCGATTTCGTCCGTTGGTATGGACAGCGCATGCTCGACGGGCTGCGCTTGATCTGCGATCTACGTTTCGAAGTCAGTGGGCTCGAGAACATCCCAGCCGAGCCGCACATCGCCTATTGGAAACATTCCTCGGCCTGGGAGACATTCGCGCAATTTTTGCTCGGTCCACCGAAAGTCATCGTGCTCAAACGCGAGTTGATGTACATCCCGTTTTTTGGCTGGGGTCTCGCGCTGTTACGCTCGATTCCAGTCGATCGTGGCGCAGGCGCCTCCGCGGTCAATCAAGTCGTGCAGCGCGGTTCGATCAGACTGCGCGAGGGCTTGTCGATTCTGATCTTTCCAGAAGGCACTCGAGTCGCTGCGGGTGAAACCCGTCGCTATGGTGTCAGCGGTGCGCTGCTCGCGAGTCGTAGCGGCTATCCGATAGTGCCGGTCGCACACGATGCGGGATATTACTGGGCGAGACGCGGGTTACTAAAAAAACCCGGAACGATCCGCGTCATCATCGGCGCGCCGATCGTGACCGCTGGCCGTGATCCACGTGAGATCAACGACGAAGTGCAGCGCTGGATCGAAGACACGCTGCGCCAACTACCATCGGCGAACCTCTCGAGACGAGACTGACTCGATGCGTCGCAGACAATTCATGGCTCGTCTCGCCTCCTTGGGTGTTGCGGCCGCAATCGCCCACAACTTCGAACGTGCGCAGGCCAACACGTTCAAGATCAAGACCAACGTTGATCCAACCGAGTTGTCGATAGCAGCTTTGCAAGAGCTTTTCGCCAAAGGCTTTGGTAGCGAAGCGATCGTCGCCGGATACCTCGCTCGTATCGCCCAAGAAGACGCTCTGTTCAAATCGGTCATCGCGATCAATCCCAACGCGATCGATACGGCGCGCTCACTGGATCTGGAGCGACGTGCCGGTCGCAGCCGCGGAGCACTGCATGGTGTACCCATCTTGCTCAAGGACAACATCGAGTCGATCGATCCGATGCCGACGACGGCCGGTTCGCTCGCTCTCGCTCGTTCGCAGGCAACCCGAGATGCGGATCTCGTGGCGCGATTACGTGCCGCGGGTGCCGTGATCCTCGGCAAGACCAACCTGAGCGAGTGGGCGAACTTCCGCTCCACGCGCTCCATGAGTGGTTGGAGCGCCGTCGGTGGGCAAACCGGTAATGCCTACGATCCGAAGCGCAATCCGTCAGGCTCGAGTTCCGGCTCTGCGACCGCAGCAGCACGCAGTTTTTGCGCGGTGGCCATTGGCACCGAGACGGACGGTTCTATTTTGTCGCCGGCCGCGCTCAATGGAATCGTCGGCTTCAAACCTACCCAAACCCGAGTCAGTGGCCGCGGTGTGATACCGCTCTCTCCGAGACAGGATGTCGCGGGCCCCATGGGTCGCAACGTCGCGGATGTCGCATCCGTAGCGGCGATGTTGTTCGATCAACCCTTCGAGGTTGCACCGATTTTGGCTGCCCGCGACGATGTCCTGAGGGGTCGACGAATCGGCTGGTGGCCGGGCTCACCCAATCTGCGTCCCGATGTACTCGCGCAATGCAACGCGGTCCGCGACCTGTTGATTGCCAGCGGCGCCGAGCTCGTCGAGCTCACTCTCCCAGCGGGACTGCAGCAGTTCGGTGCAGCAGAGTTTTTGGCTTTACTGTACGAATTCAAACACGCGATTGACGCCTACTTGGGCGATCTTGCTCCGGCGCGGCGTGAGGCCCGCTCGCTCGCCGAATTGATCGAGTTCAATCGCCGCGAAGCGGCGCGTGAAATGCCGTTTTTCGGTCAAGAAATCTTTGAGCAGTCGGTCGTTTGCGGTCCTTTGACCGAACCTCGCTATCTCGAGGCTGTGCAGTCGCTGCAGCAATCGGTCGATGTCGAAGGTCTCGCCGCATTGTTCACCCAAGCGAAGCTCGATTTGATCGTGGCGCCCGGCAGCGGCCCTGCTGAGCTCATCGATCCCATTTGGGGTAATCGACGCGATACGGGCGGTTCGTCACTCGGATCGGCTGCCGCGGTCGCAGGCTATCCGAGCCTCACCTTGCCGATCGGTCTCGTGCGAAACATGCCGGTCGGGCTAACTTTGGTTGCTAGGCGCAACGACGATGCACAACTGCTGTACTTGGCTGCCGGGATCGAGAAAGCGGTAAATGGTCGGGTTCCGCCTGAAAAAAATTCCAGCGCGCGCTAGGATGGACTCTTGAGGGGCCTAACAGGAGTTTTGATATGTCGATCAAAGTGATGGTGGCCGATACCGCACATCTGCACATCTATTCGATGGCAAAGGTCCGAGCGAAGCTCGAGAAGATCGCCACGTTTGCCAATCCGTTTGCGATCAAGCACGAGCGCGATGCAGGTGCCGACAAACCGGGTCGTGGCCTGTCGCGCGCGGCAGGTCGTCGAACGGCTCTCGAAGGTCGCACCACCCTCAAACAACAAGCGGCAGATCAATTCGCAAGGATGGTGGCGAAGACCGCCTCGGCTGCCGTGCGCGATGCCGAAACGACCGGACTCGTACTCGTCATGGCACCGCGCTTCATGGCGATGGTCGATGAGCACCTGCCGAAAACCGCAGCCAAAAAAATCACTTCTCGTATCAAGCGTGATCTCGTTGATGTGCCGCGCCTCGATCTGCAACGGCGCGTCAACGCGAGTCTGATGCCGTAAGTTCCTGTACGCGTGGCATCGACGCTGCTGCGCCAAGACGAGTGACTGCGATGGAAGCTGCCCGGCTTGCGCGTCGGGCGGCTTCCGGCAGTACCTGCCCAAGTGCAATGCCGGCTGCCAAGACGCCGGTGAAACAATCGCCGGCGCCGGTCGTGTCGAGCACCGTCGCGGGTGTCGCCGGAATAAACTCTTCGCTCGCGTGCGTGAAAATCCACGCACCCTCGGCGCCGAGCGTGACGATCAAGGCTTGCTGCGGTCGCTGCAACAAACGCGGCCCAAGCCGACGAACCTGCGCCGCACTCACCGCAGCCGTTTGTCCGGCATAGTAGGCAAGCTCCGTTTCATTCATGACGAGCACATCAGCGAGCGGTAACAAACGGTCGCTACCCCTCACAGCGGGCGCGGTGTTGAGCACACAGCAACCGCCCACATGTCTCGCGGCTGCAAAGAAGGCCTCTAT
>JALRHE010000198.1 GCA_023253235.1 Steroidobacteraceae bacterium | reverse complement strand
AGTATCTCGCCCAGCGTTTAGGGATCGAGATATACGGCTACCTCAGTCAGATCGGTGATCGGGTGCTCGAGCCGGTGGCGCCCCAGTCGGCGTACGACAACCCGTTCTTCTGTCCCGATCCGTCGCGCGTGAAGGAACTCGAGGATCTCATCTGGAAGATCCGCGAAGAGGGTGACTCGATCGGCGCGAAGGTGACGGTTGTGGCTCGCGGCGTGCCGCCGGGTCTCGGTGAGCCGGTATTCGATCGTCTCGATGCCGACATCGCCTACGCGATGATGGGTATCAATGCCGTCAAAGCCGTCGAAATCGGCGCTGGCGTTGCCGTGGTGGCGCAGCGCGGCAGCGAACACCGCGATGAGCTCACGCCGACAGGCTTCATCGGTAACAACGCGGGTGGCGTGTTGGGCGGCATCTCGAGCGGGCAGGATATCGTCGCGCACGTATCGCTCAAGCCCACCTCGAGTATTCAAGTGCCGGGCAAGACCATCGACATCGATGGTAACCCCGTCGATGTCATCACGACCGGTCGTCACGACCCGTGCGTCGGCATTCGCGCAACGCCGATCGCCGAAGCGATGCTTGCCATCGTGCTTATGGATCATTGGATGCGCCATCGCGCGCAGAACGCCGATGTGCAATCGCGCACCCCGGTCATCACGAATTCACCATCTGGAGACTCTAAGAAATGACTCGGCAATGGAAAGTAGCGGTACTCGGCGCAACCGGACTCGTGGGCGACACGATGATCAAGGTGCTCGAGGAGCGCAAATTCCCGGTCGCTGAGTTGTTTCCACTCGCGAGCAACCGCTCACTCGGCAAATCGGTCGAGTTCAATGGCAAGAAGGTGCCGGTCATCGATGTCGACACCTTCGATTTCGCCAATGCCGATATCGGTTTGTTCTCGGCGGGCGGTGAGATCTCGCGAATCTATGCGCCAAAAGCGGCGGCCGCCGGTTGTGTTGTGATCGACAACACCTCGGAGTTTCGTTACGACGATGATATTCCGCTGGTCGTGCCTGAGGTGAATCCGGAGGCGATCGCGCAGTTCAAGCAGCGCCGCATCATCGCCAATCCCAATTGCTCAACCATCCAGATGTTGGTGGCGCTGAAGCCGCTGCACGATGCGGCGAAAATCGAGCGCATCAACGTGGCGACTTACCAGTCGGTCTCCGGCGCCGGCAAAGAGGCAGTCGAAGAGCTCGCCGAACAGAGCGTTGCGCTGATGAGCGGCAAGGGACCCGTCAAGCCCAAGGTGGTCGCTGCGCAGATCGCCTTCAACGTGGTGCCGCAGATCGACAAGTTCCAGGACAACGGTTACACCAAAGAAGAAATGAAGATGTTCTGGGAGACTCGCAAGATCTTCAATGATCCCGAGATCCGCGTGAACGCCACCGCGGTGCGTGTGCCGGTCTTCTTTGGCCACTCCGAAGTCGTGAGCATCGAAACCGCGCGCAAGTTGACCGTCGCTGAGGCGCACAAGCTGCTCGAGAAGGCGCCCGGTGTGAAGGTGATCGACACTCGCAAGCCGGGTGGTTATCCGACCGCGGCCGTCGAGGCGGCGAACGATGATCGTGTATTCGTCGGGCGCATCCGAGAGGATATCTCGCACGAGCGCGGCCTCAATCTCTGGATTGTCTCCGACAATATTCGCAAGGGCGCTGCGACCAACAGCGTGCAGATCGCCGAGATTCTGACGCGCGACTATCTTTGATGCAGATCGATAGCCGCATGCCGCGCCGCCTAGCTAATGCACTGACGACACTGTTC
>JALRHE010000142.1 GCA_023253235.1 Steroidobacteraceae bacterium | reverse complement strand
CGTCGCTACTCGAGCGAAAGGCCGTCGCGAGGCGACGAGTGTCGCGTTGCTGGATGAGCTGGTCCAAGGTGCTCGCGTCCAGTCGCGGCAGATCGCAGGCGACGACGAGCCACGCGGCTGTCGGCACCTCGGTCTGCGCGGCCAAGATACCCGCGAGGGGTCCGATCTCCAGCTCGCGATCGACGATCTGCGCATACCGGGCGCGTAGTGGATCGTTTCTTTGATCGGGCCGAACCGACACGAAACGCTCGCTGCAGAAGGCTTTGAGCAGATCCATCGTCTGCTCGAGTTGGCTGCGTCCGTGATAGGCGAGGCTCGCTTTGTCGCGACTCATGCGCGAGCTACGCCCGCCGGTCAGCACGAGACCGAAGATCGGTGGAGAACTCATCGTCGTCGGAAGTCGCGCTTGCCGCCGCGCTTGGTGAGCAGCCGTACGGGTCCGATGCGAATATCGTGGGAGAGCGCCTTGCACATGTCGTACACGGTGAGTGCCGCGACCGTCGCACCCGTCATCGCTTCCATCTCGACACCGGTGCGGTGCACCGTTCGTACCGTGCAGCGAATTCGTACGATGCCGGTCTTGGCGGAGTCGATGTCCACATCGCAGTGGTCGATGGGGAGCGGGTGGCAGAACGGGATGAGCTCGTGGGTACGTTTGACGGCTTGAACGGCAGCGATGATGGCGGTATCGAAAACCGGCCCCTTGTGTGTCCGGTGACCACTCGCCGCGAGCGCGCTCGCCACGGCTTTCGGCAGTTTGACCACGGCTTCCGCCGTCGCTTCACGCGCGGAAGCAGCTTTGTCACTGACATCGACCATGCGCGGTCGATCATCGGCATCAAGATGGGTGAGACCGCTGCGTGAGCTTTTTTTCTTTGCGCGTCGAATAGCCATGTTCATCTCGCCGTGTTCATCCGCCTACGTGGAACATCTCCACCTTATGCTCGGGCCGAGATCGCAGCTCGGCTCGTTGCTCACTGTAACGGTCTCGGCGATTTTCCCAAATGCCTCGCAGTAGCGCTGCGAGCTCGTCGTCGCTCGCTCCTTGGCGCAGAGGGGTTCGCAGATCGGTCCCGATGCTGGCGAAGAGACAGGTGTACAACTTGCCGTCCGAGGCGAGGCGCGCACGCGAGCAGGACCCACAGAAGGGTTGTGAGACCGAAGAAATGAAACCGATCTCACCGGTGCCATCGGCAAAAGCACGTCGTTCGGCGACCTCGCCCGAATAGTTGGCCGGTAGCGGCGCGAGCGGCCAGCGTGCATGGATGCGAGCGGAAAGCTCCGCCGATGGCACGACCAAGGACTCATCCCATTGATTGCGATTGCCGACATCCATGAACTCGATCAAACGAACGATGACGCCGGTGCCTCGAAAACGCTCGATCAGATCGAGCACGGTATGGTCGTTGACGCCGCGCTGCACCACGGTATTGATCTTGATCGGAGTGAGACCGACCGCATGGGCGGCTTCGATTCCTTCCAACACTTGGGCGACACCGCCAAAGCCGCCGCTCATGGTGGCAAAAACCTCGGGATCGAGACTGTCGAGACTGACAGTGATTCGCGACAGACCAGCGGCCTTCAGTTCGGTGGCGTACTTGGCGAGCAGGATGCCGTTGGTGGTCAGAGCAATGTCGTCGATGCCTTCGATGGCGCCGAGGTCGCCGATTAAGTCAGCGAGGTTGGGACGCAATAACGGTTCACCGCCGGTGATGCGAATCTTGCGTAGACCGAGACTCGCCGCGACTCGGGTGATTCGCAAAATCTCGTCGAACGAGAGTCGCTCTTTCGAGCCGAGAAATCGATAGCCATCGTGAAAGACGCTTTGCGGCATGCAATAGGGGCAACGGAAATTGCATCGATCCATCACGGAGATGCGCAGATCTCGTAGAGGTCTTTGTAATCGATCACGCGGTTCGGTGTTGTTCATCGGCGCCGTCATCGGTCGTCACCATCGATAAACGCGAGTGACGAAGCCCTTCGGATATTCATTGGGGCCGGGTGGCAATTCGACGAAGCCATCCGTGCTGCTCAGCGCAGCGTAGTCGCCTGAACCGTTCGTCGGTCGGGGCTCTGCCCAAGGACGACCCCACTCGTCGATGCTGATCGACACCGGCATGAAGTAGGTGAGTGCCGGTGTCACTTTGACGCTCTGCGCGAGTGCGATTTTTTCGACGCTGCGGGACGCCTCACCCATGGCCGTATACAGACCCGGTATGACGTAGCGCGCAAGACAGACGAGTGTCGAGACGGGATTGCCCGGTAACGCAAAGACGGCCGTACCCGAGGGTGCGACACCGAACCACATCGGTTTGCCGGGGCGTTGCGAAATCTTGTGAAAGACTTCACGCACACCTAGATCGGCGAGAGCCTGCGGTACGAGATCGAACTTGCCCATCGACACACCGCCCGAGAGGATCACGACATCGTGTGTATCGAGATGCACACGCAGGCGTCGTCGCAGCGCGTCGAGGTCATCCGGCAAATGATCGTCGGCGATTCGCTGGAAGCCACGGCGTCGTAACGCCGCGACAATGCCGTAGACGTTCGAACGCCGAATCTGATGCGGTTCAATGGGATCGCCGGGCTCGATCAACTCGTTACCGGTGGAAATGACGCTGATGGTCGGCTCGGCACTGACGCGGATACGCGCCATGCCTGCGCCGGCGGCGATCGCGATTTCAGGAGCGCCGAGTCGGATGCCCGAGTGCAGCAAGGCAGTACCTTGCAAACAATCCGAACCGCGAGCATGCACATTGGCGCGCGCGGCGACTTTGAGCTCCCCGAGCAGGGTGGCGCGTCCGTCACCGAGACGAATTTGTTCGACGGGCACCACGGCATCGCAGCGTAGCGGCAAGACGGCGCCCGTCATGATTTCGATCGCATGCTGCGTACTCGTCAGGGTGAGCGGGGGATCGCCGGCCGCCTGCACACCTTGAATGACGAACTCGCGCTGTCCGGTTGCGACGGCATGGCTGTCGATCGCGATGCCGTCCATGGATACCCGATCAAACGGTGGGTGATCGCGTTCGGCGTAGATATTTTCGCGCAGCACGGCACCGACGCATTGCACGAGTGGCAATGACTCGATCGGCAGACAGGTCAACTGCTGCTCGATCAGGTGCTCGGCTTGGGAAGGGGAGATCATGCCGGGAGTGTATCCCGGCACGTATCCACAGCAATCCGCCCTGTGGCGGATGCTGTTACTTCTTCGCGTTCTTTTCCTTGTAAACGCGGATCTGCGCGTTCAGACGATCAGCCCAAGACTGGGCATCATCAACCGCAGCATTCTGCTTCTGCGCCAAAATTTTCAGGCGCTCGTTCTTCTGCTCGTCGGTCAATTCCGGGTTGGCAGCGATGGCGGCGTTGTGCTCCGCCTCGAGGCAGCTCTGGTAGGCCGTGATCTCGGCGTCGAAAGCTTTGACGGCCTTCTGAGCAGCGAGCATCTCCTCAAGCTTGGCGGCGCCACCGTCTGGGATGGCAGCCGGTGCTTTCGGATACGTGCAAGCAGCGTAGGCGGGAGCCACCGACAAAGCGGCAGCGATGGCGAGCGAAACGATCGTCTTCATGATGTAGAACCCCTCGGCGACCCCGCGCCGGACGCGATCGATTTTAAGGACTCGGCGTCACAGGTGCTAGACTGCACGCACGCGCCCGTAGCTCAGTTGGATAGAGCATCAGGCTTCGAACCTGAGGGTCGGGAGTTCGAATCTCTCCGGGCGCGCCATTTTCCTGCCAGGGTTGCACGCTCCGGGAGACGCATGGGACGGTTCATCCGTCGGCAAATTGCCTTGTTGTGGCTGGGGCTGGCCTCGCTGGGTCTCGCGTCGTCCCCTGTCGTCGCCACGGCGGCCGAACGCATCCTGCACCGAGTCGGTACCGACGATCCGGCCACGGTCGATCCCCATAAAGTGTCCCTCCCGGGCGAGCAGTTGATCGTGCTCGACCTTTTCATGGGATTGACCACGCCCGGCATGAACGGTCGACCGATGCCGGGTAGCGCCGAGTCCTGGACCGTGAGTCCCGACGGCAAGACCTACACCTTCAAGTTGCGCCCCAATACGCGCTGGTCCGATGGTCGACCGTTGACGGCGACGGACTGGGTCTGGTCTTTCCAGCGGATGCTCGATCCGAAAACGGCTTTTCCGTTGGCGTCTCGGCTGTTTCCGATCAAGCATGCTCGCGCCGTTGCCACTGGCGCCATGCCGATCGAGCGATTGGCGGTGCGCGCGGTCGGCAACGATACGCTCGTGATCGAGCTCGAGAATCCGACACCGTATTTCACCGACGTCATCATGTCCTCAGCCATGCCGGCACCACGACATGCGATCGAAAAACACGGTACGGCGTGGTTGCGGCCTGGCAATTTCGTCGGCAATGGCGCCTTCGTCTTGAAGGACTGGCGACCTAACGCGCATGTCGAGCTGGTGCGTAACCCAAATTTCTGGGGCGCCTCACGAGTGCGTCTGGATGGCGTTTTCCATTATCCGCTCGGCAATCCCGCCACGTTGGTGCGGCGGTTCGATGCAGGCGAGCTCGATCTCATTCTGGTCGTTCCGCCTGAGCGCACCACCGAGTTGCGTCAGCGGCATGGGGAGTCGTTGCGGTTGGGTCGCGGGATCGCCAACGAAGTCGTCGTGTTCAACGTCAAGCGAGGTCCGACCGCAGACGTTCGGGTGCGACGCGCACTCGCCATGCTGATCGAGCGCGAGGTGATCGCTCGCAACATCATCGGTTTCCCGGGGGTTCAGGCCTATTCCTACGTGCCGCCCGGCGTGCTCAATTACAGCTCGGCGGCGGTGCCCGATTTTGCGAAATGGCCTGAAGCGCGTCGTGTTGCTGAAGCGCGCAAGCTTTTGACCGCTGCAGGCTACGACGCCGGCAAGCCGTTGAGTTTGCGGTTGGCGTTTCCGAGCACGGATCTCAACCGTAAAGTCGCCGTCGCGATCGGTGCCATGTGGTCGCGTGCCGGTGTGAAAGTCGAATTGCAGTCCAAAGAAACCAAAGCGCTGTTCGCGGATGTGGGTGTGGGTAATTTCGACAGCACGCGCTCGGTTTGGTTGGCCGCTGCGAGCGATCCGCACGCTTACCTCGAGCGGCTTTTGTCGACCGGTTCAGCCGTCGGCGTGAATACGTCGGGTTACGCCAACTCTGCTTTCGACGCGCTGCTCGCCGAAGCGTCGGCGGAGGTCGACATCGAGCAACGCGCGGCAAAGCT
>JALRHE010000124.1 GCA_023253235.1 Steroidobacteraceae bacterium | reverse complement strand
GCACCGTCACGAGCGATCGCTTCACCTGCACGGGTTTGCGCCAGACGGGTACGCCGCTCGCGAATCTGATCACGGGTGAGAAGCGCTTTTATAACCTCGGCAATGATGTCGAGAGCACGATGATCACCTCTAACATCAAGTGGCAGTCGTCAGTCGGTGAGTTCAGCTTCATCACCGGATATGTCGACATGTCGCAGAAGTTCGCGATCGACTTCTTCAACGGCACGGGTGTGAAGACGGCAACGGGCGGTACGCAGGCGTCCAATCCCGTCGGTGGTTTCGTCATCGCCAACGATGGCGATCACAGCCAGTTCAGCCAGGAAATCAAGCTGACGGGTGAGATCGGCGAGGGCACTCGCTACGTGGCCGGCATGTACTTCTTCGACGAGAAGAACGTGACGGACTACGCGGATCTCTTCAGCCTCTCGCCGACCCTGACGCTGGTTCTCGAGGATCGTATCCTCAACAACCGCGCCGATGCGATGGCGGTCTACACGCAGTGGGACTTCACGCCGTTCGAGAAGGCGACGCTGACCTTGGGTGGTCGTTACACGGACGAGACCAAGAAGATCGCTTTCACGGCGAATGCGGCGCCTGGTATCGCGGCTGCACCGACGGCGGCAACGCGCGTCAACACGGCGAACTTGATTGCTGCTGGCATTCCCTTGGAGCTGAACACGGCGCTGTTCACGCCGCGTGTCGCGTTCAAGTACGACGTCAGCGATGAGATGAACGTGTTCGCTTCGGCCACTCGCGGCTTCAAGTCCGGTGGTTGGAACGCTCGTGGCACGGCGCCGGTTGCGAACCAGCCGTTTGCTCCTGAGACCGTGTGGTCTTACGAGTTCGGTCTGCGTTCCGAGTGGCTCGATCGCACGCTGCGCTTGAACCTGACGGGATTCATCCTGGACGTCGAGGACTTGCAGACGCCGGCTGGTTTCGTGGCCCCGAACGGCGCCATCTCCTTCATCACCCGCAATTTCGCAGGCATGAAGAACAGTGGTGTCGAGGCGGAGCTCATCTACGCGCCGACGGACAATCTGAACTTGTTCCTCTTTGCGGGTTCGCAGGATGCCAAGTATCAGGACGTCGCGCCGTCGATTCTCGCGCAGCAGGTTTCGTGTAAGGCGGCTATCGCCGGCACGGGTGGCCGTGCGGGCGATTGCAACAACGGCATCATCAACCCCTCGGGTGAGATTCCGGAGCCCGTTCGTGCGCCGGATACGCTGGCCCTGGGCGCGAGCTACAGCCTCAACATTGGCGAGAATCTGCGTCTGACGCCGAACGTGCTGTGGGCCTACACGGGTGACAACAACGTCGCCACCAACGGTGCCCCGGCGGGTCTCGTTGCGGCTTACGACACGCTCGATGCGGGCATCACGCTCGAGAACGCCGCCGGTGGCTGGCGCATCCAGGCGAACTGCCGCAACTGCACCGACGAAGTGCAGGTGGTGTCGGTGTTGTCGGATCTCGCCTACATCCAGGCTCCGCGCAGCTGGAACGTGACCTTCAAGTACGACTTCGGCGCTCGCCGTCGCTGATCGTTACTTCGATCTGATCGATCGATGAAACCGGGGTGGCTTAGCCACCCCGGTTTTTTTATGCGCGTTACTTCGTCGCTCGCGCCGCTACTGCATCGATTTCGATTCGCGCTTCGGGTACTGCGAGTGCTTTGACGTAAACGAGCGTGCCGGCCTGTTTTCCAGTCGGATTGTATTTGCGGCCCGCTCGAATGACGGCCGGT
>JALRHE010000098.1 GCA_023253235.1 Steroidobacteraceae bacterium | reverse complement strand
CTTGGCCGCGGGCAGTTTCAACGATTTTCAGATGTGGCAGCAACGCTGCCTGCACAGCCGCCGGTAGGCGCATAAACAGCTGATTAGCGGAAATTGCCCACATGGACAGCAGTTTAGCCGTTCAACATCGGTCGGCAAGTTTCTTGCGAGACTCCGCGGGAGATGGCTCCCCGGCCTGGACTCGAACCAGGGACCTGCGGATTAACAGTCCGACGCTCTACCGACTGAGCTACCGGGGAACGGAGTCTCTTGAAGAGGCGCGCATTCTCTGGAAAGTGCCCCCTCGCGTCAAGCCGGGCGCAGGAATCCGGCGAGGCGCTCGACGGCCGCTTCTAATTGGGTTCGCTCGGTGGCGAAAGAGAGCCGAATGTGACCGGGCGCACCAAAGCCACTGCCCGGTACAACGGCCACGCCCGTCTGCTCGAGTAATTGCTCGGTGAAGGCGGTGTCGTCCGGTAAGCGCAGGCGCTGCAGTGCTTCGCTGACGTCGGCGAAGGCGTAGAACGTTCCGGCACCCGAGCGACAGCGAACGCCGGGCAGCGCGTTCAGGGCTGGTACGAGAAAGTCGTGCCGCTCTCGGTAGGCGGCATTCATGGTGGCGACGCAAGTCTGGTCGGCCTCGAGTGCGGTGATCGCGGCGCGTTGCGCAATGCTCGACGGGTTGGAGGTGCTCTGTCCCTGAATGGTCGCCATCGCCGCGATCAGTTCGGCGGGCCCACCGCAATAACCGATGCGCCAGCCCGTCATGGCGTGACTTTTGGAAACGCCGTTGATGGTCACCGTTCGTTCGTACAGTGCGGGTACGACTTCCGCCAAGGTCGAGAAAGGTTCGTCGGCCCACCAAATCTTCTCGTACATGTCGTCGGTCCCGATGACGATGCGGGGATGCTCGAGCAGCACCTCGCCGAGCTCTTGCCACTCACGACGCAAATAGGCGGCGCCCGTGGGGTTACACGGCGAGTTGATGAGCAGCAAACGCGTCTTGGGGGTGATCGCTGCCGCCAGTTGCCTAGCCGTCATCTTGTAGCCGCTGTCGGCCTTGGTTTGCACGATCACGGGCGTCGCATCGGCGATGCGCACCATGTCGGGATAAGACACCCAATAGGGTGCCGGGATGATGACTTCGTCCTCGGGGTCGAGCAGGGCGAGGCATAAGTTGAAGAGGCTCTGCTTGGCGCCCGTGCTGACGAGGATCTGTTTGCGCTCGTAATCGAGATGATTGTCCCGCGCAAATTTGGCGCGGATGGCGTCCTTCAGTTCGGGCGTGCCGCCGACGTCGGTGTAGCGGGTGTATCCCTCACGGATAGCGGCGATGCCCGCCTCGGCGATGTGCGCGGGCGTATCGAAATCGGGTTCGCCCGCCGTCAGACTGATGATGTCGCGCCCGGCCGCGCGCAGCGCCGCTGCGCGAGCGGTGGCGGCCATCGTGGGCGAGGGTTTGACGCGTTTCACGCGCCGAGAGACTAGGGAGGACACGCCGTTTATATTACGGGAACTCATGAGTGCCTTTCGTCTCCATTCGCACTACTCACCGGCCGGTGACCAGCCCACGGCGATTGCCGGGCTCGTCGAAGGCTTGCAGAGTGGTCTTGCACATCAAACCTTGCTCGGCGTCACTGGTAGCGGCAAGACCGTCACGATCGCCA
>JALRHE010000432.1 GCA_023253235.1 Steroidobacteraceae bacterium | reverse complement strand
ACCTCACCGGCCGCTCGATAGCCAACACAGAGACGAATGGCATCGAGACCGTCGAGCACGTCGAGCTTGGTCATGCAAAGACCCGAGATGCTCGAGTGGATGACCGAGCGGCGCAGCGCCACGGCATCGAACCAACCGCACCGACGACGGCGTCCGGTGACGGCACCGAACTCCTTGCCGACGCGCTGCAAATACTCGCCCGTCTCGTCGAACAACTCCGTCGGAAAGGGCCCCGCGCCCACGCGCGTGGTGTAGGCCTTGACGATACCGAGAACGTAATCAAAGTGACGCGGACCGAGGCCCGTGCCAGTGCCAGCAAAGCCGGCCGTGGTGTTCGAGGAGGTCACGAACGGATAAGTGCCTAGGTCGACATCGAGCATGGCGCCCTGTGCGCCCTCGAACATCACGCTCGCGCCCGCATCACGCAACTTCTGCAACTCGAGTGTCACATCGACGACGAGCGGTTTGATGCGCTCGGCCATCTGCAAATGCGAATCCAAGGTTTGCTGGAAGTCGATTGGCGGCAGCTTGAAATACTGCTGCAGCACGAAATTGTGGAAATCGAGAATCTCACCGAGCTTGGCAGCGAAGCGTTCGCGCTGGAACAAATCCGCGACACGCAGCGCACGACGCGCGACCTTGTCCTCGTAAGCCGGGCCGATGCCGCGGCCGGTGGTACCAATCGCATTGACACCGCGCGCCTGTTCTCGCGCACGATCGAGTGCGACATGTGAGGGCAAGATGAGCGGGCAATTGGGCGCGATACGCAGACGTTCGAACACCGGCACGTCACGCTCAACCAACATATCGGCTTCTCGAAGCAGTGCCTCAAGCGACAGCACCACGCCATTCCCGATGAAGCAGCGTACCTGCGGTCGCAAAATGCCCGAAGGTATCAACGACAGCACGGTCTTCTCACCACCCACAATCAGGGTGTGGCCCGCGTTATGACCGCCCTGGAACCGAGCGACGGCTACCGCACGCTCGGTGAGCAGATCCACGATCTTGCCCTTGCCCTCGTCACCCCACTGGGTGCCGATGACGACGACGAAACGGCCCTTGGACATGCGAATCAGCGCGCGTTCGGGTTACGCAGGTACTTGAAGAACTCACTGTCGGGCGAGACGACCATGACGTCGCCCTCCTTACCCAACGAATTCTTGTATGCCTGAATACTGCGATAGAAGGCGTAGAACTCCGGGTTCTTGCCATAGGCGGCCGCGTAGGTCGCCGTTGCCTTCGCATCCGCCTCACCGCGAATCTTGAGCGAGTCACGCGCGGCGATCGAGAGGATCTCCGTCCGCTTGCGGTCCGCCTCGGCTCGAATGCGCAACGCGTCTTTCTCGCCCTCACCACGCAATTGGCGAGCGAGACGTCCGAAACTCTGCTGCATGCTCGCGTAGACGCGCGATTCGACGTCGGGCGGCAAACGGATGGTGCGCACGCGTGCATCGATCAATTCAAGACCGAGCGTATCGACGATCCCGCTGGCACGCTGGAACATGACGCCAGTGAACGCCGTGCGCTCCGCCGAGACGATTTCTTCGAGGGTACGTTGCGCGACCGCGTTCTTGATGCCGTCTTTGACGATATCGGAGATGCGCTGCCCTGCCGCGCCCGGGTCGATACCGAACGACTGCGCGTAACGGGCTTCGTCCTTGATTCGCCACTTGACGTAATAGTCGACGATCAAGCCGCGGTTCTCGCTGGTGAGGAAGGTCTCACCCTCGAAACTCTGCGAGACGATACGTCGCTCGAACTTACGAACCGTGTCGATCGGCAACTTGAAGTGCAAACCCGGTTCGTAACCCGCGGCGACGATTTCCTGGAAGCGGCTGCGAATGGCGACTTCGTTTTCCGACACCGTGAAAGTGCACAGACTGATCAGCACGCCAATGGCGGCGATGATTCCGAGAATACGTTGCAATGACTGTGACATATCAGCGCTCCACCCGCGCACGCGGGTCAGCATTGGCAGCAGGCTCCGCCGCGGCACCTGCGGAGGACCGCGGGATCGTGACCGATACTTCGGGTTCGGCGCCGTTGCCACGACGTTGTTCCATGAGCTTATCGAGTGGCAGATACAACATCTGGTTACCCGACTTGCTGTCGACCACGACCTTCTGCGATCGGCTCAACACATTTTCAACCGCTTCGATGTAGAGGCGATCACGAGTGACTCGCGGGGCCTTGTTGTACGCTGCCACGAGTTGATTGAAGCGTTGCGCTTCACCCTCGGCCACCGCCACGACCTGCGCGCGGTATGCCTCTGCTTCCTGCAGTTGACGCAGTGCGGCACCCTCAGCCACCGGCAAAATGCCGCTCGCGTAAGCCTCGGCCTCTTTCGTGAGACGCTCCTTGTCGGCGAGCGCCTTGTTGGCGTCGCGCTGCGACTCCTGCACGTCGGTCGGCACTTGGATGTCGGTGAGGTTCACGCTCGTGATGAAGATACCGGTACCGTATTGATCGAGCGTCCGCTGGATCAGCTCGCGCGTGCTTGCCGTCACCTGCTCACGATTCGAAACGAAGATCGCCTCGAGCGTGCTTCGACCAACGACCTCGCGGATCGCCATCTCGCCCACATCGCTCAGCGTCTGCTCGGGATCACGAACCTTGAACAAATATTTGACCGGATCGCGCAGCTGGTATTGCACAGCCAAAGTCATGTCGATCAGGTTGATATCCTGAGTCAACACCTTGGCTGTGTAGCTGACGCTGTTGACCTTCTGCGTGTTGACCTTGGTCACCCGCTCGATTGGCCAAAAATGAAAACCGAGGCCTGGATCACGAACCGAGGCAAACTGACCGAATCGCTGGACGACGCCGCGCTCAGCTTGATCGATCGTGAAAAAGCTCTGGTACATCCAAAACGCGAGCACCACACCCGCGATGATGAGCAGCTGCGCGCGGTTATCGGCTGGCTCGGTGCCCTCAGGCTCGGTTCCGCCCGGGCCACCGGCGCCGGCGCCCTTTAGGATGTTGTCGAGCTTGCGCTGAAACTTGCGCAAGGCGTCGTCGCCGCCCGACTTGCCGGGACGCTTGCCCCAAGGATTCTTTTGGCTACCGCCAGGTTCATTCCATGCCATAGGTGTGCTTTCGGTTGCGCGCGGATAAGGGAGAAAATCAAGAACGGCGCGCGGTTGCTGGTGATTGTAGGTACCCCCTGTCGGCCACACAAGTTGTGTGCTCGTCCGAGGGCGGTGAAAGCGGAGCCAAGGCCTCGACCGTCACGCCGGGAAGTCTTGCCAACGCGGCCGCCTCACTATCCGGAATCGCGGCCGACCACTCGATCGAACCGTCTTCCTGCACTTGTTCCTCACGGATCGCGCCAGCCGAATACAGCCTCGCGCGCAACTGGCCGGCTTGGCTTGCGACGGCGCTGATCCGCCGCACCCTCGCGAGCAAGGCCAGTCGTTCGGCAATCGCCTCGAGTAACAGCTCAAGACCCCGGTGTTTGACCGCCGAGATCCAGACGCTGGCCACCTGCCCCTCGGCATCACGCTCGACATGCGGCGCGAGTTCCAGCCGGTCGATCTTGTTGTAGACCCGGATCT
>JALRHE010000299.1 GCA_023253235.1 Steroidobacteraceae bacterium | reverse complement strand
CCCATTGCGCTTCGAGTAGTAGCGCGCCAAGTTCGCCGGCAGTTTCGGTCCACTCGATGCGCCGAACCTGTGCCGCTAGGCGCTGCGACTTCGAATCGCGGGTCGCTCCTCCAAAATGCGCCAAGACACGCTCGCGAATGTTCTTGGCCTTTCCAACATAAATAAGCGCGTCGCCCTCGCCCATGAATCGATATACGCCGCAGACTTCTGGCACATCGTCAATCAGATCCGGCGGCAAATGCGAAGGCAGGGACGGTCGGCGGCCTACCCGCTCGATCGCCTCCGCAAATCGCGAGGGCGTGAGAGTCGAACGCCAGTGTTGCCACAATTGCGCCAAGACGTCGGCGTCTGGTAAGGCACGATGGCGACTTTCGCACTGCAGACCATGCCGCTCGATGATCGCATCGAGATTGTGACGACCCGCCTCCGGAAACAGTTCGCGCGATAAACGCACGGTGCACGCGAGCGGCGCGCTGTAGGCGTGGCCAGCGCGTCGTAACTCGCTGCGAACGAAACCGTAATCGAAACGGACGTTGTGCGCGACGAAACGTCGACCCGCCAATCGCTCCAAGATCTCGCGCGACAACTCCTCGAATGTGGGAGCCTCGGCGACCATGTCGTTGCTGATACCGGTCAATCGCTGAATGGACGGAGGGATCGAGACGCCGGGATTCACGAGCGAACTCCAACGCCACTCGATCTGCCCGTCACGCATCGCCACGATCGCGATCTCGGTGATACGGTGCCAAGCGGGATGCCCGCCCGTGGTCTCCACATCGACGAACGCGACCGGATCGTCGATCAAGCTCCCTTCGCTGCCACTCAACCGAATTCGATCCAGGTGGTCTTCAATTCGGTGTACTTCTCGAATGCGTGCAACGACTTGTCACGCCCGATACCCGATTGCTTGTATCCACCAAAGGGCACGGTGATATCGTCGGCGTCGTAGCAGTTCACGTAGACCATACCCGAGCGCAGGGCTCGCGCCGCCTTGTGCGCCACGTTGATGTCCCGACTCCAGATTGCTGCAGCCAAACCGTACTCGGTCGCGTTCGCGATCGAAACTGCCTCGTCGATCGTATCGAACGGAATCGTCGCCAGTACCGGACCAAAGATTTCTTCGCGCGCGATCGTCATTTGCGGCGAGACGTCGTCGAATACCGTTGGCTCGACGTAGTAACCGCCACTCTCCTGTCGCACGCGTCCACCACCACAATGCAGGCGAGCGCCTTGCTCGCGACCGCTGTGGATGTATCCCAGCACTCGATTCATCTGTGTCTCGTCGACCAGAGCACCGAGACGGGTCGAGGGATCGAGCGGATCGCCGGGCACCATACGCTTGGCGATCGTCGTGATCCGCTCGAGCATCGCCTCACGTATCGAGCGCTGCACGAGCAGACGGGACCCCGCCGAGCACATCTCACCCTGATTGAAAAAGATGGCGAAGGCAGCCGCAGTTGCCGCCGCCTCGAGGTCAGGGCAATCGGCCATGACGATGTTCGCCGACTTGCCGCCACACTCGAGCCCCACTCGCTTGAGATTCGACTGACCCGCGTACTGCATGACGAGTTTGCCGGTCGCTGTCGATCCCGTGAAGCCGATCGCATCGACATCCATATGCAGCGCCAGCGCTTTGCCAGCCGTGTGACCGTATCCTGGCACCACGTTGAACACGCCGGGTGGAACGCCCGCTTCGATGGCGATCTCGGCAAGACGCAAAGCCGACAGAGGAGATTTCTCCGAGGGCTTCAACACCAATGAATTACCGGCGGCCAGGATCGGCGCCACCTTCCAAGCGGTCATGATCAACGGGAAATTCCACGGCACGATGGCGCCCACCACGCCGAGCGGCTCACGGGTGATGGTCGCCAGCACCGACGATGAGGTTGGCGCCACCTCCCCGTAGATCTTGTCGATCGCCTCGGCATACCAATCGATACAGCGCGCGGTGCTCGGCACATCCACCTTGAGCGAATCGCCGATCGGCTTGCCCATGTCGAGCGTTTCGAGCAGTGCTAACTCGTCCTTGTGTGCGCGAATCAATTCGGCGAAGCGTTGTAAGACTCTTTTGCGTGCGCTCGGTGCCCGCGCCGACCAAACGCCACTAACGAAAGCCGCACGCGCATCGGCGACCGCGATATCGATATCGGCACTCTGACCATCTGCAACCTGCGCAAGCAATCGGCCGTCGATCGGCGAGCGCTTCTCGAACGTCGCACCGGCAAGCGAGGCGACGCGCTGCCCAGCCACAAAGGCGCGCCCGTCCGGCTTCAACTCGGCGGCACGTTGATGCCACGTCTGGTTCGCGGTGGCGGTCATCGGAGATGAATCGTTCATGGGGGTGAGTTTACCCGGCCGGTCAGGGACGGTGACTGCACTATCGACCGGCAACGCGTGCTCGCGGCGCACCAACCCGGTGCGAGTTTCGAGTTAAAATACCGGCAACCTGACCTGTAAACGGCTTGCGGTACATGGCATGTCGTTTGCTTCGTCAGATTGGAACCCACCCCTTCGAGGATCAAAAACGCATGAAAACCCTCCCCCTTCTCGCTCTGATGGCCGCAGCGGCTGTCGGCACTGCGGCCCGCGCCGAAGTCAGTTCGACCGTCACTCTGGCCTCCGACTACGACTTCCGCGGTATCAGTCAAAGCGCCAAGGATCCTTCGCTGCAGTTGAGCCTCGACTGGGCCGGCGATTCAGGCTTCTACGTAGGCGGCTGGGCCAGCAACGTCGACTTCGGACCCGATACGGCCTCGGACGTCGAGCTCGATATCTACGCTGGCTACACGGGCAATATCACCGACGACTTCACCTACGACTTCTCGGTCACGCAGTACAGCTACTTCGATCGGGACGACAAGGTCGACTATGCCGAGGCCGCTTTCGGCCTTGCCTATCAAGGCTTCTCGACCAAGTTCTGGTACGCCTGGGACTACGGCAACACGGGTTTGGCCGCCCGCTACGTCGAAGCCAACCTCGAGCTGCCGTTGCCAAAAGACTTCGGTCTGCTGCTGCACGCTGGCCAGAGCAGCGGCGAGTACTGGGCTGACGACAAGTACACCGACTACGCCATCGGTCTCACCAAGACCGTCGGCAAGTTCGATCTGACGCTGAAGTGGATCGACGGTAGCGACTACCGCCCGGGTAACAACGTCGACGGCAACGTGTTCAGCTCGGACAGCAAGGCTTTCATTTCGGTCGCGACGAGCTTCCCCTGGGAGTGATTCGCCGCGGATAACGGGTAAACTGCGGGGGCTATGACAGATTTTACGCCTAGCCCCCGCGAACTCGACCTCGAGGCGCGAACCGCGCGCTTCATTCGCGATGTCATCATCCCCTACGAATCCGATCCGCGATTCCAGGGACCCATCACTGACGATCTAGTCCAAGAGCTGCGCGGCAAAGCCCGCTCAGCCGGACTCCTGGCGCCTCAAGTCGGCACCGAATGGGGCGGCTACGGCCTGAATCATCGAGAGACCGCCACGGTTCTGCGTGCGAGCGGCTACTCACTGCTAGGCCCCGTTGCCATGAACTGCATGGCGCCCGATGAGGGCAACATGCACATGCTCGAACGCATCGCGACGCACGAGCAAAAAGAGCGTTTTTTGAAACCGCTCGCGGCCGGTGTGATGCGTTCGTCGTTTTTCATGACCGAGCCTGATGGCGGCTCTGGCTCCGATCCGGACATGCTCAAAACCGAGGCCGTCGAAGACGGTGATCACTGGGTCATCAATGGTCGCAAGTGGTTCATCACCGGCGCCGAAGGTGCCGGCTTTGGCATCGTGATGGCGCGCACCGGTGGTCACCACGCCACGATGTTTCTGGTGCCGCTACCGGATCCGGGGATCGTACTCGAACGCGTGATGCATACCGTCGATCACACCATGCCGGGTGGTCACGGCGTGTTGTCGCTGAAAAACGTTCGGGTGCCCAAAGAAATGGTACTCGGTGCGCCACACGAAGGCTTCAAATACGCCCAGGTGCGGCTGGCACCTGCCCGTCTGACCCACTGCATGCGTTGGTGGGGCGCTGCGCTGCGCGCTCATCACATCGCCACCGAATACGCTTGTCGTCGGCAGGCTTTCGGCAAGACGCTCATCGATCACGAGGGTGTGGGCTTTGCCTTGGCTCGCAACGAAGTCGATCTGAAGCAAACTCAGTTGATGATCGATTACGTCGCCTGGACGCTCGACCAAGGCAGTCGCGCCTCAACCGACTCCAGCATGGCCAAATACAGCTGCGGCGAAACGCTGTTTCAGATTGTCGATCGTTGCGTGCAGGTGCTCGGTGGCAGCGGCATCGTCGATGAGACGCCGGTCTCCAAGATTTGGCGAGAGATCCGAGGGTTCCGCGTATACGACGGCCCCTCGGAGGTTCACCTTTACTCGCTCGCCAGACGCTTAAAGCGCAAGGCTGCAACAGCGACGAGTGCAAGCCCCACGTAAAGGCCCATCGTCAGCAAGTAACCAGGGAAATACCCGGCAACGGCCGCCGCGTAGTCGACCAAGCTGGTCGCCGACGGCGACGGCGCGAGCCAGTACATACCGAGATTCGCGACCACGAAGGTGACGAGCGCCGCGACGGCACCGACCGCGAGAATGAGCGGAGCGCGCGCTCGCGAGACTTCGGCACCGACCCAGTGACCCGCAGCCCAAAGTGCGCCATAGGCGGGGATCAAGAAGAAATACGCCGGCGAGTAGCAATCGGTCGGCGTTCCCATCGCAAAAGCCGTCAGATCAGCCACCCAAGCCAACACGAAAAAGGCGGGGAACAGACGCGGCTCGCGCAACCACATACCAGCTAGGAAAAACACAGCCCAGGATGCATCTGGCGGACCCTGAAACTCGCCGAAGTGCCCTACCCGCGTCACGCTCATGGCCACTGCCAAGATCAACGCAAGCATCCAAAATCCACGACCTTTGATGATGTCCGACACGTTCCGAGCCTCCCTCACGTTCAACGCGGCGTGCTGTACCGCACGCTCAACAAAAATTCCCGACCCAAGGCGGGGTATAACGTCGCCGTTTCGTAACGACGATCGAATGCATTGGCGATTCGCAGCTGCATCGCGAGCGACGAGGTAGCTCGCCACTCCGACGTCAGATCGACGGTGACGACGCTGCCCAGCTCTCGCGAATTGGCCAAGTCATCATACCTGTGCCCCATCCAGTAGACACCGGTTCCGAACGACCAGTCTCCACTCTGCCAATGAGCGGACGTCTTACCAGACCAATTCGGGCGACGCGGCAGCTCACGCCCACGATTGAACCCGGCGCTACGATCTTCGGCTTGCAGCCAAGACAGCGAGTGCGTGAACCGGAGCGAGCCGACAGACCAATCAAGTTGGCCCTCGGCACCCTGCAACAAGGCACTGGCAACATTATTCGGCCGAAAGATCGCCACGTCGTACGCCACCAGATCGTCGACCTGATTTCGATAAAGTGATACTGACCACCGGCCCCAGGCCTCGCGGCGTTTCACGCCGAGTTCGACGTTGCGAGATTTTTCAGGCTCGAGATCTGGATTGCTGAATCCCGGGTAATAGAGTTCGTTGAACGACGGCGCCTTGAAGGCCGTTCCGGTGCTCGCATACCACTGCCAGCCCGGGGCCGAGCGATAACCGAGAGACACGGTGCCCGTCTGATGCGAACCGAACTGCTCGTTGTCGTCACTGCGACCGGATATACCCCATTGCCAACGACCCGCGCCCGCCGTGTATTGCGCAAACAAGGCGCGGTTGAAG
>JALRHE010000285.1 GCA_023253235.1 Steroidobacteraceae bacterium | reverse complement strand
GTTCAACCGGACTTTGCTACATGTGCGGAATCGTCGGAGCCATTGCTGAGCGCGATATCGTTCCCGTCTTGATCGAGGGTCTGCGTCGTCTCGAGTATCGTGGCTACGACTCCGCCGGGGTGGCTGTGCTCGACGGGTCTGGGCATCTCAAGCGAGTGCGCACCGTCGGTAAGGTGCAGATCCTGCAAGATGCCATCGATGCGTCACCGACGCAGGGTTCGATCGGTATCGCACACACCCGCTGGGCTACGCACGGTGTGCCAAGCGAGCGAAATGCACATCCGCACATCTCGAAAGACGGACTCGCTATCGTTCACAACGGCATCATCGAAAATCATGACGAGTTGCGCGCTGAGCTACGCTCCGCCGGCTACGAGTTCACCTCCGAAACCGACACCGAAGTCATCGCCCATCGCATTCATCACCACATGAAATCCGTTGGTGATCTATTCAAGGCGGTGCGCGCCACCGTGAGCGAACTCGAAGGTGCCTATGCCTTGGCAGTCGTCAGCGAACGCGACCCTGATCGCGTGATCTTGGCGCGCGAGGGCTGTCCCGTCGTCATCGGTTTGGGAGAGGGCGAAAACTTCGTCGCCTCAGACATCGCTGCGTTGCTACCGGTGACCCGGAACTTTCTCTTCCTCGAGGAGGGCGATGTTGCCGAGGTTCGTCGCCAAAGCGTCAAGGTAGTCGACCGCGAAGGCAACAGCATCGAGCGCAAACTGCACGTCAGCGAGCTCTCGGCTGATGCAGCCGAAAAAGGTCAATACGAGCACTTCATGCTCAAGGAAATCCACGAGCAGCCTCGTGCGCTGGCCGACACGCTACAGGAGCGCGTCGCCAACGGCCGCTTGCTCGAGGCCGCGTTTGGCCCTGCGGCTAGCGAGGTCTTCGCCAAGACAGAGCACGTGCACATTGTCGCCTGCGGCACGAGTTATCACGCAGGCTATGTCGCTCACTATCTGATCGAGCAGCTTGCCAAGATCCCGTGTTCGGTCGAGATCGCGAGCGAATATCGCTATCGCAATCCGGTCGTCCCGAAAAATTCTTTGTTCGTGACGATCAGCCAATCGGGCGAAACCGCCGACACTCTGGCGGCACTGCGTCTGGCTAAACAAGCGGGCTATTTGAGTTCGCTTGCCATCTGTAACGTGCCGGAGAGCTCGCTCGTGCGCGAGTCGGAACTCGTGATGCTCACGCGTGCGGGTCCTGAAATCGGTGTTGCCTCGACCAAAGCGTTCACCACCCAGTTGGTGGCACTTGGCATGCTGGTGGTCGCCTTGGCTAAAACCCACGGCGCGAGCCCCGAGCAGGAGCACACCCTGGTCAGCCGCTTGGTTGAACTGCCCGGCATGATGGAAAAAACGCTGGCGCTCGATCCGGTGATCCGCGAGTTGGCGCAGCGTTTCGTACCAAAGCACCATGCGCTGTTTCTGGGTCGCGGCACTATGCACCCGATTGCGATGGAAGGGGCGCTCAAGCTCAAGGAAATCTCTTACATCCATGCCGAGGCCTATGCTGCCGGTGAGCTCAAGCACGGCCCGCTGGCGCTGATCGATGCCGAGATGCCCATCATAGTGGTGGCGCCGAACAACGACCTGCTGGAGAAGCTCAAGTCCAACGTGGAAGAGGTGCGCGCCCGTGGCGGTATCCTCTACGTCTTCGCCGATGCCGACGCCGGCTTCAAGAGCGACGAGACCATGCGGGTGATGAGCCTGAACCACGTGGAAGAGATGATCGCGCCGATCGTCTATACCGTGCCGCTGCAGTTGCT
>JALRHE010000263.1 GCA_023253235.1 Steroidobacteraceae bacterium | reverse complement strand
ATCCGCGAGATCGAAGAAATCATCGGCATCGAAGCTCAGGATGCTGTGCGCGTCTCGGCGAAGACCGGTGAGAACGTCCCGGAGTTGCTCGAGGCGATCGTTGAACGCATCCCGGCGCCGAAAGGCGATCCTGCGGCGCCGCTGCAAGCGCTGATCATCGACTCTTGGTTCGATAACTACGTCGGAGTGGTCTCGCTCGTGCGCGTCGTCAATGGCACGCTCAAGATCGGCGACAAAATCCGCGTGATGTCGACCGGTCGTATCTGGCAGGTCGATAAGCTCGGGCGCTTCACACCCAAATCGCTCGCAGCACCGCAGTTGTCGGCGGGCGAGGTGGGTTTCGTGATCGCCGGCATCAAGGAAATCGACGGTGCGCCGGTCGGTGACACCATCACGCTCGATGCCAAGCCCTGCAGCGCCCAGTTGCCGGGTTTCAAGCAGGTGCAGCCGCGCGTATTCGCCGGACTCTTCCCGGTCAACGCGGACGACTACGAGTCTTTCCGCGATGCGTTGGCCAAACTGCGTTTGAACGACTCGGCTTTGCATTACGAGCCGGAAGTCTCCGGTGCCTTGGGCTTCGGTTTCCGCGTCGGATTCTTGGGTCTTTTGCACATGGATATCGTGCAGGAGCGACTCGAGCGCGAGTACAACCTCGATCTCATCACGAGTGCTCCGACCGTGATTTACGAAGTTGGCCTCGTCGATGGTACGAACGAATACGTCGACAATCCGGCCAAGCTACCGCCGCCCAACAAACTCGCCGAGATCCGCGAACCGATTATCATCGCCAACATCTTGGTGCCGCCCGATTACGTCGGTGCCGTGTTGCAGTTGTGCACCGAGAAGCGCGGTGTGCAGAAAAAGATGCAGTACCTCGCCAACCAGGTATCGCTGCAATACGCCTTGCCGCTCGCCGAAGTCGTGCTCGATTTCTTCGATCGCTTGAAGTCGGTCAGTCGCGGCTACGCCAGTTTCGATTACGAGTTCAGTCACTTCCAGACGGCGCCGCTCGTCAAACTCGACATCCTCATCAACGGTGACAAGGTCGATGCGCTGTCGATCATCGTGCACCGTGACAGCGCCTACCAGCGCGGTCGCGAGCTCGTCGACAAGATGCAGGAGTTGATCCCGCGTCAGATGTTCGAGGTCGCAGTGCAGGCGGCGATCGGCGCACACGTGATCGCGCGCGCGACGGTCAAGGCGCTGCGCAAAAACGTTTTGGCCAAGTGCTACGGTGGTGATATCAGTCGCAAGCGCAAGTTGCTCGAGAAGCAAAAAGAAGGCAAAAAGCGCATGAAGCAAGTCGGCTCGGTGGAGATCCCGCAGGAAGCCTTTCTCGCCGTACTCAAGGTGGGCAGGAAATAAGCATGTTGGATCTGATCGCCTCGCTGTTGTCGTTGTTCACGCTGCCGGTTGCGCTCATCTGCGTGGTCGACGACTGGTTTCTGCGGCCTGGGCGACAGTTGCGGTCGCCGGCGGGAGTGCCGGCGAAAGATCCGGTGCTGATGCGCGTTTTGTACGCGGTGCTACCGGCGCTGGTTTTGGCGAGCTTCTACCAACTGATGAGCGCGCAGCGCGCCGATTTCAGTCTGGTTTTGATCCTCATCACGATCGTCTCGGGTGTGGTTTGGGCGATCGATCACTTCTTGCTGCGACCGCGACGTATCTCAGCAGCGCAATCAGCCGGACGTGACCCGGAGAGCATCGAGTTACCGGGTACGGTCGATTACGCACGCAGCTTCTTTCCGATCATGGCGGTGCTGCTCGTGTTGCGCTCGTTCCTGTACGAGCCGTATCGCATACCGTCCGACTCGATGATGCCGACCTTGCTCGACGGCGATTTCATCTTGGTCAATAAATACGCCTACGGCGTGCGATTGCCGGTCATCCACGAGAAGGTGATCGAAGTAGGCGCACCGCAGCGAGGTGATGTCGCCGTGTTCCGCTTCCCGACCGATACGACCGTGAATTACGTGAAACGTGTCGTCGGCCTGCCAGGCGATGTCGTAGAGGTGCGCGAGGATCAGCTCATCATCAACGGTCAGCCTGTGCCGCTCGTGCAGCAGGGTCGCTACGAGGATGGTTGCTATCTGAACATGCGCATCGCCGAAGAGAAGCTCGGCGAGCACACCCATCGCGTGCTGCATTGTCTGAGCTCCGACATGATTTCCGTCCCGCCGTTGCCGTCCTGCAATCGCAGCATCCCGCAAGGCTACATCTGCAACGAGTCCACGGCCGGTATCAACCCGGATTCGGGTAATCGCATCATGCAGGTGCCGGAAGGCCATTATCTGATGGTGGGCGATAACCGAGACAACAGCTCCGATGGGCGCGTTTGGGGTTTCGTTGCCGAGTCGCTCCTCGTCGGTCGCGCGAGCGTGGTTTGGTTCAATTGGGACCTGCAGCGATCCGGCGGGCCGGACTGGTCGCGCATCGGCACGCGCATCGAATGAGATCGGGTCGGTCGTGAAGCCCGATTGGCCGCTACATTGGCTCAAGTCGACGCTCGGCTATGAGCCGCGAAATCTCGAGTTGTTCACGGCCGCGTTGACGCATCGTAGTGCCTCAGGCCGCAATAATGAACGGCTCGAATTCTTAGGCGATGCGGTCGTCAACTTGTTGATCGCCGAGTTGCTGTATCAACGATTCCCGAAAGCCACCGAGGGTGATCTCAGTCGTTTTCGGGCGAGCCTCGTTAGTGCCGAACCGCTTGCTCGAATCGCACAGCGCTTGGCGCTCGGTGAGGAGTTGCAACTGGGGTCGGGCGAACTGAAGACCGGCGGATTTCGTCGTCAGTCGATACTCGCCGACGCCTTCGAGGCCTTGGTGGGCGCTATCTATCTCGATGCCGGTCTCGACGAGGCCCGTCGCATCGTGGTCGAGTTGTGTGGTGCCGAACTCGAAAACTTACCGGATGCCGCGAGTCTAAAGGATCCCAAAACACGACTGCAGGAGTTGCTGCAGGCCAGAGGTTACGCTTTGCCGATTTATTCCGTTGAAAACATCGTGGGTGAGCCGCATGCGCAGGAGTTCACCGTGCGTTGCGAGCTGACCGATCTTTCATTGACCACTTCTGGTGTGGGCTCGAGTCGACGGCGAGCCGAACAGGAAGCCGCTCAAAGTCTGATTCCGCAAGTCGAGGCCCGTTGGGCGAGTGCTCGCAAGGGGGCTGCATCGTGACCCAGGGTGAAACATTCCGGGCGGGTTTCGCCGCGCTCGTTGGTCGACCGAATGTCGGCAAGTCCACACTGCTCAATGCACTCGTCGGCGAGAAGCTCTCGATCGTTACGCCGCGTCCGCAGACGACCCGACATCGCATCACGGGCCTGGTCAATCGCCCCCATCTACAGATCGCATTTGTCGACACGCCCGGCTTGCACGTGGGCGGAAAGCGCGCACTCAACAAGGCGATGAATCGAACAGCGGCCTCTGCTTTGGCCGATGCCGATCTCGTGGTGTTCGTCGTCGAAGCCTTGCGTTGGACTGACGAAGACGAAGCCGTGATGCAGCGCATCCGAGACAGTGGTCGTCCGGCGGTGGCGGTGATCAGCAAGGTTGATCTCGCCAAGCCGCGCGACCGCTTGCTGCCGTTCATGGCCGAACTCACGGCGCAACACACCTTCCTCGATGTTGTCCCGGTCTCTTCCAAGCAGGGGGATAACCTCGAGGCGTTGATCGCGACCATCGCCAAGCATTTGCCGGAGTCGCCACAGCTTTTCGACGAGGACGATCGCACCGATCGCGATCTCAAGTTTCGTATCACGGAAATCATCCGCGAGAAGCTCACGCTCGAGCTCAATCAAGAGGTGCCGTACGGTATCGCCGTCGAGATCGAGAAGATGGAGCAAGAAGAAGATCGTCAGGTCATTCACGCCGTGATTTGGGTCGATCGAGAAGGGCAGAAGCCGATCGTCATTGGTGCCGGTGGCGCGCGTCTCAAACGTGTGGGCACGTCGGCCCGTCGTGAGATCGTGGGCTTGCTTGGGGGGCGTTGCCATCTCGAGCTCTGGGTCAAGGTGCGGGAGAACTGGGCCGACAACGCGCAGGCGCTGCGTTCGCTCGGTCTCGAGTGATAGCCGATGGCGCGCGGCAGTCGACGCGTCGATCTGACCACGGCCTACCTGCTGCACCATAAGCCGTGGCGCGACACGAGCCGAATGCTCGAGGTATTCAGTCGCGAGCATGGTCGTCTGACGTTGTTCGCTCGCGGTGTGCGCGGTGGGAAATCCCGTTATGCATCGACGCTGCAGCCGTTTCGCCGTTTGCTGGTGGCCTGGAGCGGCAGTGGTGATGCAGGCCAGCTCACCCAAGCGGAGCGGGAGCCCGAGGACACGCTGCCTGAATTGCCGGCGGCGGCGATGATGTCTGCTTGGTACCTCAATGAGTTGCTGCTCAAGCTCACGGTACGGCTCGATCCTCAGCCACTCGTCTTCGATCTTTACGATCGGACATTGACGCAATTGCGAACCGCCGCTTCCATCGAGGCGAGTTTGCGCGGCTTCGAGCGGCAGCTGCTCGAGCTGTTGGGTTATGGCATCGAGTTCGAGCAGGTGGCGCGTGAAGGAGGCGCACTGCAATCGGGCGCGTATTATCATTTCCATCCGGATCTCGGCTTCGTGCAAGTCACGGGTGAGACAGGCGGTAAGGTGTTCGAGGGGCGAGTTCTGCTCGCCATCGCTGCCGACGACTACACTGACGAGACGGTATTGGAGCCTGCCAAGCGCATACTGCGAATGGCACTCGATCATGCACTCGACGGTCGCGAACTACGAACGCGAACCGTGGCTCGAGCCGTCGCTCGTCGATCAAAAGAGGACTGACATGAAGCCTATCGAGCTCGGCGTCAACATCGATCACGTCGCGACCGTACGTCAGGCGAGACGTATCCATTACCCCGACCCCGTACAGGCGGCGCTGATCGCCGAGGAGGCGGGTGCCGACAACATTACGCTGCACCTGCGTGAGGATCGTCGGCACATACAAGATGCCGACGTCGAGCGATTGCGCCCCTTGTTACGCACACGCATGAATCTCGAGATGGCCTTGACCGATGAGATGCTGGCGATCGCGCAGCGCATCAAGCCGGCGGATTGTTGTCTTGTGCCTGAGCGCCGTGCCGAGATCACGACCGAGGGAGGGCTCGAGGTCGTGGGTCAGCTTGAGCGTCTACGCGAGAGCGGTGCTCTGCTTGCAGCCGCAGGTATTCGAGTAGCGCTCTTCATTGATCCGGATCCTGTGCAGATCGAGGCAACGGCGCGTATCGGCATTCCCGTGATCGAGTTGCATACGGGTCGATACTGCGAAGTGAGCGGTGCCGAGCAGTCGCGTGAGCTCGAGCGTTTGCGCGCGAGTGCGAAGCTAGCGGCCTCGCTCGGTCTCGAAGTGCATGCGGGCCACGGTCTCAACTGCGACAACGTGGCTCCCGTCGCGGCGATCGCCGAAATCACCGAACTCAACATCGGTCATGCCATCGTGGGTCGCGCGATCTTCATCGGTTTTGCAGCTGCGGTGCGCGAGATGAAAGCGGCGATGTTGGCGGCTCGCACCTAACGAGGACAGCATGAGCATTCTGGTTTTCGATATTGAAACGGTTCCCGATCTCGAGTTGGGACGGCGTGTATTTGGCCTCGACGGACTCTCGGACAGTCAGGTTGCCAAGGCCATGTTCGCGCATGCGCGCCAGCATGGCGGCAGCGAGTTTCTGCCACACGAGCAGCATCGCATCGTGGCGATCTCCTGTGTCCTGCGTCGTGGTGACACCCTGAAGGTCTGGAGCTTAGGTGATCTCGAATCGAGCGAAGGCGAGCTGGTCGCGCGGTTCTTCGAGGGCATCGATCGCTATACGCCGACTCTGGTGTCGTGGAATGGGAGCGGCTTTGACTTGCCCGTGTTGCACTATCGAGCGCTCAAGCACGGTGTCGTCGCGCGCCGCTACTGGGAGACCGGTGCCGAGGACAGCTCGTTCAAGTGGAACAACTACCTCAGTCGATTCCACGAACGCCATACCGATCTGATGGACGTGCTCTCGGCTTATCAGCCGCGCGCCAAGGCCAGCCTCTCGGACATGGCGTATTTGCTCGGCTTTCCCGGCAAGCTCGGGTTCTCGGGCGATCAGGTATGGGGTGCTTACGAAGCCGGTAATCTCGAGGGGATCCGCCGCTATTGCGAGACTGATGTGCTCAACACATGGCTCGTTTACCTGCGCTTTCAGCGCATGCGCGGACATCTCGATGAGATCGAATGTGCGAACGAGGAGACTCGCGTACGCGAGTTGCTGGCAAACTCCGCTGAACCACACTTCGCCGAGTTCCTCGCCGCGTGGCCCGAATCACCGCTGCCCACGCCGCGATGAGTCGCTCTCGCATCGAAGCCGCCCCAATCGAAGAGGGCGTTGTCGCCGCCTTGAATCACGACGGCGAAGGGGTCGTCCGCGGCACCAAGACGGTGTTCGTGCCTGGTGTGCTACCCGGTGAAACCATTCGCTTCCAAAGACAGCGGCGTCATCGTCAGCACGATGAAGCTGCGTTGGTCGAGGTCGTCACGCCATCGGCTGATCGAGTCGAGCCGAAGTGTGCGCACTTTGGGGTGTGTGGAGGTTGCTCGCTACAACACTACGCACCGGCTGCACAGTTGGCGGCGAAGCAACAGGAGTTGGCGGACAACCTGCAGCGCATCGCCAAGGTCACGCCGCAATCGTGGCTACCACCGATCGAGGG
>JALRHE010000186.1 GCA_023253235.1 Steroidobacteraceae bacterium | reverse complement strand
AATCGGCTGGCAAGTTGCCCATCGATACACGCGCGCTGGATGTCGATCTGTTGTCGCTGTCGGCACACAAGATGTACGGGCCGAAGGGTATCGGTGCGCTCTATGTATCCGCTCGCGCGAGGCCGTGGCTCGAGCCTCTGAGTTACGGGGGTGGCCACGAGCGCGGTCTTCGCCCCGGTACCTTGGCGACCCACCAAATCGCGGGCTTCGCTGCCGCTGCGCGCCTCGCGGCGATTCGAATGACCGGCGATGCCGAACAGGCAGCCGCGCTGGTGCGTGAGTTCAAGCTCGTCATCGCTGATCTTGACGGTGTGCGTTTCAACGATCACCGGGAGCGACGCTTGCCCGGGCTGGTATCCGTGACTTTTGAACGCGTCGAAGGGGAGAGTCTGCTGGCAGCGCTGCCTGAGATCGCCGTCTCGAGCGGCGCGGCTTGCGACTCGGCCTCCGGCGAACCCTCGTACGTCTTGCGTGCCCAAGGAGTGCCAGCGGAGTGGGCCCGTTCGACGCTGCGAGTGGCGTTCGGTCGCGGCAATACCGTGGAGCAGGCGAGGTTCGCTGCCACCGTGATTCGTCGCGCGGTATCGCAGCTGCGTGATCGAGATGCCGAGTCCATCCCCGAGCCGATGCTCGCGTTCAACTCGGCGTGGGCGGTCGGGGAGGCAGGTTCCCATCGCGAGGGGATGCGGGTCCGCTGCTACCTCGCTCTCGACGCGAACGGTCGGATCGCAGCGGTCCGTTTCAGGGCCTTCGCCTGCCCGGATCTGTGGCGGGTGCTGCAGGCTTTTGAGCGACAGTGGTTAGGGTGTAGGCCCGAGACCGCCGATCTTGGCGACCCGTCGCAGTGGGCCAGACAATTTCAGGTGCCGATTGAGAAACTTGGGCGCTTGATTCGGGTCGAAGATGCGTGGCGCGCCGCCAAAGAGGCGCTAGAATCGACTCACTCACGAGGTGACACGAGACCATGACGATTTCCTTGACGCCCGCTGCGGCGGATCGCGTGAAGAACTTCCTGGAGAGCCGCGGCCAAGGTATCGGCCTGCGACTCGGGGTGCGCAAGACCGGTTGCTCCGGGTTTGCCTACGTCATCAATTACGCCGACTCGACTGAACCCCAAGACCTCGTCTTCGAAGATCGTGGCGTGAAGGTTTTCGTCGATCCCGCCAGCCTGCCGCTGATCGATGGCACCGAGATCGACTTCGTGAAGCAGGGCCTGAACGAGGCCTTCAAGTTCCGCAACCCCAACGTCAAGGGCGAATGTGGTTGCGGAGAAAGCTTCAGCGTTTAAAAAAACCTTGCCATCCAGTCACTTGCGCGCTTCCTCGCGTTGCCGGGGTGGGGCTCTCGCGGGTACACTACGCGGCTACCCTTTTTCCCAACAAACCTTGAAGGATGTTTCGCATGGCCTTGGAACGCACTTTTTCGATCGTCAAACCTGACGGCGTCGCTCGCAACCTCATCGGTGAGGTCTATCGTCGCTTCGAGCAGGCGGGTCTCAAGATCGTCGCCGCTCGCATGGTGCATCTGTCCAAGTCCGAGGCGGAGGGTTTCTACGCCGTCCATCGTGAGCGCCCGTTCTTCAACGATCTCGTGAAGTACATGACCTCGGGCCCGGTGGTGTTGCAGGTGCTCGAGGGCGAGAACGCCATCGCGAAGAACCGCGAGATCATGGGTGCCACCGATCCGAAGAAGGCGGCTCCGGGCACGATCCGCGCCGACCTCGCCCAAAGCATCGAGGCGAACACGGTGCACGGTTCCGACGGCCCGGAGACGGCCGCCCAGGAAATCGCGTACTTCTTCCGTGGCATCGAGATCTGCCCGCGCGGCTGATCGCTCGCGATCGACGTCATGACCGAAGCTGCCACCGCGCGAACGAATCTGCTCGGGCTCGAGAAAGCCGAGCTGGAGTCGTTCGTGGGCGGCCTCGGTAACAAGCCCTTCCGCGCGCGCCAGCTGATGAGCTGGATGTACAAGCGCGCGGAGGGCGACTTTGCCGCCATGACGGATCTCGCCAAAGATTTCCGTACGCAGCTGCAAGACTGCGCCGAAATCCGCGTGCCAGAGATCGTCTCGCGGCACGACTCGGCCGATGGCACCCGCAAATGGTTGCTGCGTGCCGATAGTTCGCAAGCCTTCGAGATGGTGTTCATCCCGGAGGTCGATCGCGGCACGCTCTGTATTTCCTCGCAGGTCGGTTGCGCGCTCGATTGTTCTTTTTGCTCGACGGCACAGCAGGGCTTCAACCGCAATCTCTCGACTGCCGAGATCGTGGGTCAGGTGTGGCTGGCAAATCGCGAACTCGGTTTTGAGCCGGGCGGCGATCGACGCATCACCAACGTCGTCTTCATGGGGATGGGCGAGCCGCTCGCGAACTTTCGCAATGTGGTGCCCGCCATTCGCATTTTGCTCGATGATCTCGGCTTCGATATTTCGCGCCGTCGCGTGACTCTCTCGACCTCGGGTCTCGTGCCGCAGATGTATAAGCTCGCCGAAGAGGTGAACTGCGCGCTCGCAGTTTCACTGCATGCGCCGAACGACGAGCTTCGTAACGAGCTCGTTCCGATCAACCGTAAGCATCCGATTGCCGAGTTGCTCGAAGCCTGCTGGCACTATATCGACGAGCAGAACGGTCGCAGCGTCACCTTCGAATACGTGATGCTCGACGGCGTGAATGACCAACTCGAGCACGCGCGTGCACTCGCGAAGATGTTCAAAGGCCGTCCTGCCAAACTGAATCTGATTCCGTTCAATCCTTTTCCCGGCACGAGTTACCGCCGCTCTCCGATGCCGGTGATTACGCGTTTTCGTGATGAGCTGATCCAGCGTGGGGTATTGGCGACCATTCGGCGCACCCGCGGTGATGACATCGATGCGGCATGTGGTCAGTTGGCGGGCAAGGTGAACGATCGCACCCGAATTCGCTTGGGCGACAAGCTCGCGGGCGCCATGGCAGCGGGACTCGCCCCGTGAGCGATTCGATCGGCACACTGCTCTCGACGGCGCGTGCTGCCAAGGGCGTGAGTCTCGCCGAGGCGGCGACACAGCTGCATTGTGATGAGGTGCTGCTGCGCGCGCTCGAGGCGGATCGCTTCGAAGAATTGGGCGCGCCGGTCTTCGTGCAAGGGCACTTGCGTCGTTACGCGGATTACCTCGGCGCTCCGACCGAGCAATTGATGAGTGCGTGGGCCACGCTTCGCGCGGAGAAACTCGCGGAGCCTGATCTGGCGCGTATTCCTCGTGCCCCGGTGCGTACGGTAGATCCCAAAGTGTGGACGCGTCGCGCCATGGTAGCGGGTATCACGGCGTTCATCGCTGTGGCGGCTTGGTTGATTTTGGGTTGGGATTCGACGGGCGTACCCGCCGCAGTAGCGCCAACACCGGCAGCCGTCACGGAGCCGATACCGGCACCTGCCGCTGCACCCGTAACGACGCCGACATCTACGCCTGCGCCTGAAGCTGTAACCGCGCCTGCACCGGCACCTGAAGCTGTAATCGCGCCTGTGCCGGCTCCCGTCTCAGCACCGCCTGCCGCGGCAACGCCAATAGCTACCGGCGCTGCCGTTTTGCGACTCGTGCCACGTCAGTCATCCTGGATCGAGGTGTACGACGCAAACAATCTGCGTCGCTATTACGGTAACGCGGCGGCCGGAACCCCGCTCGCGTTACGCGGCGATGCGCCGTTCAGCGTGGTGCTCGGTCGCGCCGATGCCGTCACCATCGAGATCGACGGGCGTCCGATTACCTTGCCGCCTGCGTTCATCTATAACGCAACGGCTTTCGTCACCATCGATGCTGCGGGCAACGTACAACGTGCCGCGGCGCGCAACACCCGATCGACTGCTCCATGACTGCTTCGATGATCCAGCCCGTCAAGGGCATGAACGATGTGCTTCCGGCGGAGATTGCTCGCTGGCAGTTTTTGGAGGAGACCGCGCGTGATTTGTTGCACGCATACGCCTTCGACGAAATGCGTGTTCCAGTCGTGGAGCAGACTGATCTCTTCAAGCGCGCCATCGGTGAATACACCGATGTCGTCGAGAAGGAGATGTACAGCTTCGAGGACAAGGGCGGCGAGCGTCTCACGCTACGTCCCGAGGCAACCGCCGGTATCGTCCGCGCTGCCATTTCCAACGGCATGCTGCGCGGCGCACGTCACAAACTGTGGTGCGTCGGTCCGATGTTCCGGCACGAGAAGCCCCAGAAGGGCCGCTTTCGGCAGTTTCACCAGATCGACGTCGAGGCGATCGGCTTTGCTGGCCCCGATATCGACGCCGAGCTGATCGCGCTCTCGAATGCTTTCTGGCAGCGTCTCGGGATCAACCGAGTGGCGCTGCAAATCAATTCTTTGGGAACGGCCGAGGCGCGTCGTGCTTATCGCACGCAGCTGACGGACTATTTCCGCGCGCACTACGACACGCTCGACGAAGACAGTCGTCGTCGCCTCGAGGGTAATCCGCTACGTATCCTCGATAGCAAGAATCCGACGATGCAATCGATGATCGCCGCGGCACCGACCTTGCCGGACTATCTCGATGCCGAGTCGAAAGAGCACTTCGCCGAATTGCGTGCCATGCTCGACTCGCTCGGAATCGCTTATTCGGTCAATCCGCGTCTCGTGCGCGGCCTCGACTATTACTCGCGCACCGTTTTCGAGTGGGTGACGGATGCGCTCGGTGCGCAGGATGCCGTTTGCTCGGGCGGTCGCTACGACGGTCTCATCTCGCAGCTCGGTGGCGAGGCAACGCCAGCCATTGGCTTTGCGATGGGTGTCGAGCGGGTGGTGGCGCTGCTCGAGCAAGCCGAGACCGCGCCGAAGGCGCCGCAAGCCGATGTGTATCTTGTGGCGCAGGGTGCCGCAGCGGTGCGCGAGTCCTTCCGTCTTGCCGATGCGCTGCGTCGTGCGATGCCCGGGCGCCGAGTCGAGACCAATCTTGGTGGCGGCAATTTCAAAGCTCAATTCCGCCGCGCCGATCGCAGCGGCGCCGAGCTTGCGCTGGTTCTCGGTGAGAACGAGCTTGAGCGCGGTGTCGTGCAGATGAAGCCGCTACGCGAGGGCGCAGGCGAGGCTGCAGAAATTTCTTTGACGACGGCGGTTGAGGCTGTCGGTCAGTGGTTTTCACGTCAGGAGTAACGAACGTGATCGATGACGATTATTACAACGAACAAGAGCAGTGGGAGCGCGTCAAGCGCTGGATCCGTGAGAACGGCCCGTGGCTGGTTGCAGGCGTCGTACTCGGGTTGGGTGCGTTAGCCGGTTGGCGTTGGTGGGAAGCGCGCGTCGAGCGTCGTCACGTCGAAGCGAGCGAGTCGTATCAGCGCATCATCGACACGCTTGAAAAGAACGAACGAGCTGACGCACTCAAGGCGGTCGACGCATTGCGTGCCGAGTACGCCTCGTCGGCTTACGCCGATCAGGCAGATCTGCTCGCCGCTCGCGTGCACGTTGAGGCCAACGAATTGGGCGAAGCGGCAACCCGTCTCGAACGCGTCATGAAGGGCTCGGACGATCCGCAGTTGCAGTTGGTGGCGCGGGTACGTTTGGCTCGTGTGCAGATCGCTCAGGGTAACGCCGATGCGGCTCTCGCCACGCTCAGTGCAGTCGATCCCGGCGCGTTTGCGGCGCGCTTCGATGACGTTCGCGGCGACGCCTTGCACGTCAAGGGCGATCGCGCGGCCGCGCTCGCGGCTTGGCAGAAGGCCGAGGCCGCTTCCAGCGATCCTACCAAGCCGGCCACTGTCGATCTCGAAGGTCTGCGTTTGAAGATTGCCGATGCCCAGGCTGATGGTATCGAGGCGCCTAAGGGTCCGTGAGGATCGGAGAATCTGCATGACTCGTTTCAAGCTCAGTTCGCGTTATCTCTTGGCGGCTTTGGCGCTCGGGGTTTTGGGTCTGCTTGCCGGTTGCGACAAGGACAAAGATATCGAACCGCCGGCTGAGCTTGTCGACTTCAAGTCGAGTCTCGATGTCGATCGCGTCTGGAGTGTCTCGATCGGAGGCGGTGACCCCGTCATGCGAGCCGGTCTTGCACCTGCTGTCGATGGCGAGGTGGTCTATGCGGCGGGTCGCGAAGGCGATGTGCTCGCGATTTCGCAAGCCAACGGCAAAACGCTGTGGCGTGCGCGTACGCGTTCCGAGTTGACCGGCGGGCCAGGCGCCGGATTTGGCATCGTGGCGGTGGGCTCTGCCAATGGCGAGTTGATCGCACTCGATCAGGCGACAGGTACCACGCTCTGGACGGTGTCGGTGGGCGGTGAAGTGTTGTCGGCCCCCGCCATTGCGCCCGATGCGGTGATCGTCCGCACCGTTGCCGGCGTGCTGCTTGGCTTGTCGCGCGAAGAGGGCAAGATCTTGTGGCGCGAAGAACAGCAGATTCCGCGTCTCACGTTGCGCGGTGCGGCTGCGCCCGTCGTCGCAGGCAATGCCGCCATTTGCGGCTTCGACAATGGACGAGTGATCGCTGCCGAGACTCGCAATGGCGAAGTGCTTTGGGAACAGCTCGTTTCGGCACCGAGTGGTCGAACGGAACTCGAGCGCATGGTCGATATCGATGCGGCGGTCAAAGTATCCGGCGTCGATGTCTTCGTGGCAGGCTTTCAGGGCCGAGTCGCGATGCTAGCGCTCGACTCGGGGCAGTCATGGTGGTCGCGCGAGCTCTCGAGTCATCGTGGTCTCGACGTCGACGATGAGTCGGTCTACGTCAGCACGGCGAACGGCGAGGTGGTTGCGCTGCGTCGTCGCTCCGGTGTCGAAGTATGGCGACAGGCGGGACTGCGACTACGCGGTCTATCGGCCCCGGTGGCGATCGGTTCGCATGTGGCTGTCGCGGATTTCGAAGGTTATGTGCACTGGTTGAATGCCGGTACTGGCGCTTTCGTCGCACGCACCAAGGCTGGCGCTCGCGTCAGCAACCCGCCGGTTCGCGCCGGCGATCTCATCGTGCTGCAGGATGACGAGGGCCGTGTGACGGCCTTCCGTCCGCGCGGCTGATTTTTTAGGAGCTGCGAGCATGTTGCCTGTAGTCGTGCTCGTGGGGCGACCCAACGTCGGCAAGTCCACGCTGTTCAATCGGCTGACCGGCACGCGCGATGCGCTCGTGGCCGACATGCCGGGCGTAACGCGTGATCGTCAGTACGGTTACGGCAAACTCGGTCCCGTTCCCTACGTCGTCGTCGATACCGGCGGACTGGTCGAGCAGCCTTCGGGCATCGAAACTCCGATGCGCCTTCAGACCGAGCGCGCCGTTGCAGAAGCCGACGTGTTGGTGTTCCTGGCCGATGCGCGCACGGGCCTCACTCCCCAAGACTATTGGGTCACGAGCGAGCTGCGTCGTTCTGGCAAGAAGGTGGTGCTGGCGGTCAACAAGGCTGAGGGGCTCGACCCCGCGACGGCCGCTGCCGATTTTCATTCACTCGGCTTGGGTGATCCGATCGCCATCGCGTCGGCGCACGGCGATGGTTGTCGCGAGCTCATGGATCATGTGCTCGCCGATTTCGACCCGGAGGCCATCGAGCGCAGTTCGAATCCGGATGATGGTCGAATTCGTATCGCCATCATCGGCAGACCCAACGTCGGCAAGTCCACGCTCGTCAATCGTCTCATCGGTGAAGAGCGCGTCATCGCGAGCGACATGCCTGGCACGACGCGCGACAGCATCTTCGTGCCGTTTGCGCGCGATGGACGTGAGTTCACTTTGATCGATACCGCAGGCGTTCGTCGCCGCGGCAAGGTCGAGGATTTCATCGAGAAAGCGAGTGTCGCCCGTACTTTGCAGGCGATCGATACGGCGCATGTCGTCATCTTCGTCGTCGATGCGCACGACACCATCGGTGAGCAGGATGCGAACGTACTCGGGCTCGCCTTGAATCGAGGTCGTGCGCTCATCATTGCCGTGAACAAGTGGGACGGCATTCCGGTCGAGCAGCGCGACGAGATCCGCAGGCAACTGGAATTCAAGCTCGACTTCGTTCCCTACGCGCCCGTGCATTTCATTTCAGCACGGCACGGCACGGGTGTCGGCGAGCTTGTCGTCGCCACTATCAAGGCCTACGACGCAGCGATGACTGAGATCCCGACGCCGAAGCTCACCAAGACGCTCGAGAGGGCGATGGTGCAGCACCAACCGCCAATGGTTCGGGGGCGTCGAATCAAGTTGCGATATGCGCACCAAGGCGGTCGCAACCCGCCGCGGATCATCATCCACGGCAATCAGACCGTGCACGTACCCGAGGCCTACACGCGCTATCTGGCCAACGTCTTCCGACGAGAGTTCGATTTATTTGCTTCACCGGTGGCGATCGAATATCGCACCGACAAGAATCCCTATGCGCGTCCTAACGAGCGCCCGGCGCGGGCGACGCGTTCGCAGATTCGAGAAAAAGCGCGGGGTCGACGAACGCGCGGTTGAGCGCAACGCCCCAGTGCAGGTGAGGACCGGTCACGCGTCCCGTGGCGCCAACCTCACCGAGCTTGTCACCCGCCGCGACTTTTTCACCGACCTTCGCATCGATCCGGCTCAAGTGACAGTACATCGTCACGAGTCCGCGACCGTGATCGACGATCACGGTGCCGCCGTTGAAAAAATAATCGCCTGTGTCGATGACCGTACCGGGTGCCGGTGCGACCACGTGCGTACCGACCGGTGCCGCGATATCCATCCCGGAGTGCGGATTGCGGGGCTGATTGTTGAATACGCGTCGCAAGCCGAAAGAGCTCGAGCGCGGACCTTTGACCGGCGGAATGAAACGCAGACTCTCAGGGATCTGTGCGGTGAAGGTCTCGTACATCGCACGCAGATGCGGCTGCTCGCGTTCCACCCGCGCGGTATCCTCGGGAGACAGATCGACATGCTTGGGCGCCACTTTCAGCGCCTGTGTCCGATACTGTTTTCCTTCGATCGTGAAGCCGAGAGTCAGCGTGCTGGCGCCGCGCCGAATCTGGATGGCAGCGGGCCCGGGTGCTCGAGAAAGAGGAATACCAACGAGCGCGACCCAGCCGCGCTCACGGGGCAACACCATCACGGCGTCCCCCTCGAAACTCACGAACGGTGGCTCAGCCGAGTCGCCCTCGATGTCGACCAGCACCACACCGCCCGGAACTGCGCTCGCACGTGGGAGGGCGAGTTCTGCCAACGCGATCGGCATGCACGCGGCTAGGCAGGCTGTGGCGAGCCATCGAGTCATCGAACGAATCATTCAGTGAGAGTCCTCATCGGGGAGTGTCGTGGGCGGAATCACTTTTGCGCGCAGTTTACCGCTCGCGACTCGCGCTTCGATGATGGTGCCATCCGGAGCCTCACTCGGGTCTCGAACGAGTCGACCGCTGTCGGCGAGGGTCACCAGTGCATAGCCACGATCCAGTACCGCTAAAGGGCTCACGGCGTTCAGCGTGCGTGAGGCGAGGGCGAGGCGCTGTTGTCGCTGCTGCCACTCCTGCAACCAGGTTTGCCGCAAGCGATGGTCGAGTCGCGTCAGTCGGTCGCGTAAGGCTTCGAGATGATGACGCGGAGAGACGCCGGCAAGCCGAGCCTCGAGGCGATGCAGGCGTGTGGCGCGTTGCGAGCGCTGCAGCGCCCATGCAGCCCCGAGTCGTTGCGTCAGTTCGTCGAGTTTCTGTGCTGCTTGATTGACGCGATGACCCGGATGCGTGAGTTCGAGACGCCGACGCAGTTGCTGCAACGTGCTGCGGTCATCCATCAATCGTCGCAAGAGCGTTTGCTGCAGTCGGTGTGAGAGTTTGGTGAGCGTCGTGCGCCACGTACTTGAATCCGGAACGACGAGCTCCGCTGCACCCGATGGCGTGGGTGCACGCACGTCGGCGACAAAATCGGCGATCGTGAAGTCGATCTCGTGTCCGATTCCCGTGACGACCGGCATCGGAGCAGCGCGGATTGCACGTGCGACCGCCTCGTCGTTGAAGGCCCACAGATCTTCCATTGAGCCGCCGCCGCGCGCGACGATCAGTACATCGCACTCCTGTCGTGTGCTCGCTTGCGAGATCGCGGTCAGTAATTGGGGTACGGCATCTTTGCCCTGTACGGCAGTCGGATAGATCACGACCGGCACCGCTGCGAAACGTCGCGCCAGAATGTGCAGGATGTCGCGTATCGCAGCGCCACTCGGTGAGGTCACCACACCGATTCGGGTTGGCAGTGTCGGCAGTGGCCGCTTCAGGGCGCTTGCAAAGAGACCTTCCGCCTGCAACTTCTCTTTAAGACGATCGAATTCCCGGCGCAGCGCGCCGACGCCGGAGTCTTCTAGGTGTTCGACCTGTAATTGATACTCACCACGAGGCTCGTAAAGTCCTACACGAACCCGGGCCATCACGAGCTGGCCGTCCCGAGGGACGAACCGCAGCGCGGCATTGCGTTGCCTGAACATGGCACATCGGACCTGGGCATCCCGATCCTTCAGGGTGAAGTACCAGTGGCCCGAGGCGGGCCGCGAGAAGTTGGTCAGTTCGCCTTCGACCCAGAGTGTCGGCATGCCGTGCTCTATGAGCAGCCGAACCTCGCGGTTCAGGCGTCCGACGGTGTAAACGTCTCTCTCGGGTGCCGACATCCCGGCGAGTTTACCGGGTCTGGCCGGGTGCGGTAGAATGAGACGTCCAAACACTACTTGGACGGTTCCCCTCATGCGAATCCTCGAAGAAGCACTCACGTTCGACGACGTGCTTTTGGTCCCGGCTTACTCGGAAGTCCTGCCGCGCGAAGTCGACCTCTCCACCCAGCTGACCCGCAAGATTCGTCTGAATCTGCCGATCGTGTCGGCGGCTATGGATACCGTCACGGAAGCTCGACTTGCCATCGCCATCGCTCAAGAGGGCGGCATCGGCATCATCCACAAGAGCATGACGATCGAGGCGCAGGCGCTCGAAGTCGCTCGCGTGAAAAAGTTCGAGAGTGGTGTCGTCGTCGACCCGATCACGGTGACGCCCGAGACGACGATTCGCGAGGTGTTGGACATCACCCGATCGAAGGGCATCTCCGGTATGCCGGTGGTACGGGGCAAGCAGGTCGTCGGCATTGTGACGAGCCGCGACTTGCGTTTCGAAACGCATCTCGATGCGCCGGTGTCGTCAGTGATGACGCCGCAGGATCGTCTCGTCACCGTTCGCGAAAACGCACCGCGTGAAGATGTGCTGCAGCTCTTTCATAAGCATCGCATCGAGAAGGTGCTGGTCGTCGGTGATCATCACGAACTGCGCGGTCTTATCACGGTCAAAGATATTCAGAAGGCTACAGAGCGCCCGCGCGCGTGTAAGGATGAGAGTGGTCGTCTGCGCGTTGGCGCTGCGGTCGGTACCTCGCCCGACACGCTCGATCGCGTTGCCGCGTTGCGTGAAGCGGGTGTCGATGCCGTCGTCGTCGATACCTCGCACGGTCACTCGCGCGGTGTGATCCAGATGGTCGAAAAGGTCAAATCCCGCTGGGGCGATCTGCAGGTGATCGCCGGTAACATCGTGACAGTCGATGCGGCCAAAGCGCTGGT
>JALRHE010000143.1 GCA_023253235.1 Steroidobacteraceae bacterium | reverse complement strand
AGTCGCTTGTGATTATCGGGTCGAGACGCTCGAGCCGCTCGCGCACGAGGCCTCGCAGGCGGGCGCCGCGTCGGTCATATGCCGCGCCCTGGATGTTCGCGACGCGGCGGCCTTCGAGCAACTCGCTGCTGAGGTCTGTGCTGATACCGGTGGTATCGATCTACTTTTCTGTAACGCGGGCGTGTTGTCAGCTGGGCGTTTGTGGGAGAGTTCGGCGGACGATATCGATCGTCTGATCGACATCAATGTCAAAGGTGTGATCAATGCGATCCGCGCTTGCGTGCCGAGAATGATCGAGCGTGCGATGCCGAGCCGCGTTGTAATCACGGGCTCCATGGGTGGATTCGTTCCCTCACCGATGCTGGCGACTTATTCGGCGAGCAAGGCCGCTGTCGCAGCGATCGCCGAGACTTTGCATTTCGATTTGCAAGCGATTCGTGCGCCGGTAGCGGTATCGTTGTTGGCGCCGGGTGCTGTGCGCACCGGTATTTTTGCGACTGATCGAGTTGATCCGGTGACGCAACCGATGATGGAAGCCATGCGTGTCGGCGCCGAACGAGTTGGAATGGATCCGACGCGCGTTGCCGAGTTGACCTTCGATGCGATAGATCGCGGCGACTTCTGGGTCTTTCCGCATCCGGAGATGCTGCCTGCGGTCCCAGAGCGAATCGAACGGATGCTAGCCGGAGAGGCTCCGCACTTCGATTTTCAGCGTTCCTTCAGGCAGCCCGCATCGCGTTGAGCGCAGGATCGTTCGGCCCGTTCAACACGCAGCGAACTCCGCCGGGGGTCGAGAATTCGGCGACGCAGCGATTGCAGTTGATGCAGTTCGACTGCGCCCTCGAATCGGCGCGGATGCGGGCCACGAAATCGGGTTGCGAGAGCAGGGGTCTGCCGAGTACGACGAAGTCGAAGCCGTCGCCTATGGCAGTCGCCACGTTGTCTGCGCTGCGCAAGCCGCCGAGCAAGCCGAGCGGCATTTTGACTGCCTCGCGCATCTGACGCGCGAGCTTCAGGAAATACATTTCCTCGAAGGGCATATCACGGAACGCGGTCTTAGCGCCGAGTTTGAGCAGAAAGCGATTCCAACGGCTGGTCTCGGTCTGCAGCATGGCCGGTACCGGCGAATTGCCGCGGAAGAGATACATCGGTGAGAAGGGCGAAAAGCCGCCGGTCATTACGAGTCCATGCAAGCCGACGGACTCTAGGGCGCGAGCGGTGACGATCGAATCTTCGATCTCGGCTCCGCCACGTGCACCATCGCGCAAATTCAGCTTGGCGAGTACAGCGATACGATCACCGACTGCATCGACGACCGCTTCGGTTACCTCGCGCGCCAATCGGGCGCGCTTCTCGGGCGTTCCGCCGTAGTCATCCTGGCGTCGATTGGCGAGTGGACTCAGGAATTGGCTGAGCAAGTAACCGTGACCCATGTGCAGTTCGACGGCGTCGAAGCCTGCGTCCGCCGCATGCCGCGCCGAATCGACGAAGTCGCGGACGATATCGCGGATATCTTGTTGGGTCATCACGCGGGTGAACAAAGCGCCGACCATTGCCCCGTAAAGGTTCAAGGTTTTCGATGGACCGCCGGGCTTGCGGACCGTACGGTTAGGCGTGCGCGTCATCGTGCCGCAATGGCCTAGTTGCAACGAAGCTTTGCCGCCAGCCGCATGTACTGCGTCTGTCAAAGCCCGGAAGGCGGAAAGGTTGTTCGCGTCGATCCAGCTCTCTTCGGCGAAGGTGCGTCCATCGGGATGAACCGCCGTGTATCCGAGAGTCGTCATCCCGACCCCGTGGGCGGCCAAGTCAGCATGGTGTTTCACGAGCGCACGGCTCGGTGCGTTAGCCACGTTCATGCCTTCGTAGGTCCCGGCTTTGACGAAGCGATTGGGTAGTTCGATCGGTCCGAGTCGCAGCGGGGTGAAGGCTTGGGCCAGTTTGGATTGGGTGGCTGCAGTATCCGATGGCATCGCGCGGCTCCTCGATGACTCTAGGCTGATGACTCTGGGCTGACTCTGGAAGGGCCCTAGCCTTGGTAAAGGCATTATGACCCCTGCATTCGAACATCGACAAGCAAGTGCGTAAAAAACACCCCCATAAATTGACGAAAGTGATGATTAGGGCTCATCGAAATGCCATAATCGCGCAAAATAGATAGTCGAAAAGCGCTGTTCCGACGGATTCGGCCTAGCGCGAAAAACGGGGTGTTTTGTATGTCGGTACAAGGTCTAGGTTACGTCAGGATATCGGCGACCGATCTCGCTGCATGGCGCAAATTCGCCGTCGATACTGTCGGCATGATGCCGGCGACGGCACCTGATGGCAGTTTGTGGTTGAGGGTCGATGACCGCCCGTTCCGCTTTGTCGTCGAACAGGGCAGCGCCGATCGTTTCTTGGCGGCGGGATGGGAGATGCCATCCCAAGTTCATTTCACTGCTTGCGTCGAGGGTTTGCGTCGTGCCGGCATCGCTGTGCGCGATGGCACTGCCGATGAGGCGCGTGCGCGGTGCGTCAACGCCGTCGCGATGGCGAGCGACCCTGCTGGGAACGCGTTCGAATTGTATTGGGGTCGAGTCCGCGCCTACGACAACTTCGTGTCAGCCGTCGGGGTGTCTGGATTCGTCGTCGGCGATCTCGGTCTTGGCCATGTCGTGTTGCCCGCGCCGCAGCTCGACGAGACGGCGAGCTTCTACAAATCTTTGTTGGGGTTTGGTGATACCGATGAGATGCGATTGGCGATGTCGCCCGATCCTGCGGTGCCCGAGTTGCGTCTGCAGTTCCTGCATGCGGCTTGCCGACGTCATCACAGTCTCGCGCTGATTCCGATGCCGGCGCCCTCCGGTTTGATCCACACGATGCTGGAGATGCGTGAGGTTGACGACGTCGGTCGTGCGCTGGATCGTTGTGTTGCCGCTGGCTACCACATCTCCTCATCACTCGGTCGTCACTCGAACGACGGCATGTTGGGCTTTTATGTCGCGACGCCCGGCGGCTTTGACCTTGAGATTGGTTGTATGGGTGTCACGCCGGATTGGAACACCTGGGTGCCGACGCGCAGCCTGATCCCATCGATCTGGGGTCACCAGTGGTCACCGCCTCCGCAGTGAGAGTTGAGGCAATCGCCATGAAGGGGAAACCGATGGATAAGCGACTTACCTCCACCGACGTCGTTGCTCGCTTGCGCGATGGGATGACCATCGGTATCGGTGGCTGGGCGACGCGGCGCAAACCGATGGCGCTGATTCGTGAAATTTTGCGCTCGCCGTTACGCGACCTGACCATCGTCTCTTACGGTGGGCCTGACGTGGGACTGCTCGCAGCAGCGGGCAAAATCCGCAAACTGATCTTTGGTTTTGTATCGCTCGACGTATTGCCGCTCGACATGCATTTTCGTAATGCGCGCCAAGCCGGTGCCTTCGAGGTCATGGAGCTTGACGAGGGCATGGTGCAGCTGGGTCTGCGCGCGGCGGCGATGCGGGTTCCGTTTTTGCCGACGCCGGTCGGTCTCGGCACCGACATTCTCAAGCGTAATCCCGAGCTCCAACTCGTCCGCTCGCCCTACGCCTACGCCGAGGAATTGGTGGCGATGCCTGCACTCAAGCTGGATGCAGCCTTGCTACACGTCACCGAGTCCGACGCGCGCGGGAATTGCGTGATCATGAGCCCCGATCCGTTTTTCGATGATCTGATGGCACGCGCTGCGAACGAGGTGTTCATCAGTTGCGAGCGAATCGTCGCGACCGAGAAGATCTGCTCGCATGAGCGCGCGCGCTACCAGCCCTTCGAGCGATCGATCGTCACGGGCGTGGTCGAGTCGCCCTTCGGTGCTCATCCAACCGCAGGCGTTCCGGGCTACGGCATCGATGTCGAGCATCTGAAGCAGTACAACGCCGCCACGTCCCCAGAGGCGTGGGCGGAATACCGTCGTTGTTTCGTAGACCTCGATTCGCACGACGATTACATCGCGGCTGCCGGTGGCCGAGGAAAGCTTGCGAGCATTCCTCCGCCGGTTTATTGAAACCTGGGACAGGACTGACATGAACGCATCGACGTATTCACTCGCCGAGTTGTGTATCGCGCAGTGTGCCGAGGTATGGCGCGACGAAGGTGAGGTGCTCGCTACCGGTTTCGGTGTGTTGCCGCGTCTTGGCGCTGGGCTCGCGAAACTGACCTTCAATCCCGATTTGTTGATGACCGACGGCGAGGCTTATTTGTTGTCCGAGCCAGTAGCGCTCGGGCCGCGCGCTGCACGCGATGCAGCCATCGAAGGCTGGATGCCGTATTCACGTACTTTTGATCTACTTTGGGGTGGTCGGCGTCACGCACTGGTTGGTCCGGTGCAAGTGGATCGCCTCGGTCAGATGAACATCAGTCTGATCGGCGATTACGCCAAGCCTAAGGCGGCCATTCTGGGCGTGCGAGGTCTTGCAGGGAATTCCATCTCGCATGCCAACAGCATGTTCGTGCCGAATCACTCGCCACGAGTGTTCGTCGAGGGTGAGGTCGATATGGTGTGCAGTGCGGGTTACAACCCGGCGCGTTGGCCGGGTGGCCGCATTCCCGCTGATCTTCGGGTCGGTCGCGTGGTGACCGATCTGGCGGTGCTCGACTTCGGCGCGGCTTTCGGCTTGGAAGCGGCGGTCGCCGACCCGGGCGATCCAGTTTTCGATGCGGATGGTGACTTGGCCATGTTTTCCCCGACCCCTCGTTTAGTTCATAAGCGCGGCGGCGACTGGAAGGC
>JALRHE010000116.1 GCA_023253235.1 Steroidobacteraceae bacterium | reverse complement strand
ACATGTCCGACTCCGCGAGTGCTGCAGCAGCCGCAACGGAGACAGCTTCCTCACCGTAGGAGCGCACGTAGAAGGTGATGCGTCCCTGTCGTTGCGTACGTTGCATCCGATCGTCGAACACGCGGGTCAATAGCAACTGGCGCAAACCGGCGAGCAGACGGTCAGGGCTGAGCTTCGGATCCCATGGGCCACAGGCCTGACCCCGATCGTCGAGCACTCTAATCAAGGACTCGGCAAGCTCGACCGTTTCCCGAACGGGCACACGCGGGTCGGGCCTCGGCACCGCGCCCGCGGGCGACAAGTGGACGTAACTGAAATCCGGCTCCTCACCGGGGCGCGCCGGGACCGCCGGCACGTGCAGCTTGGGTTCGATCATGCCGTGAGCCTACGGCAGCACCCGGCCGCTGGGATGGCTGGGTGGCGCACGGGAGCGCCTCTTCAAAAATAAGTTATTCTTTATACCCTCTATTGGAGAATAACTTAGCCATGAAGCTCGATCCCCAGGATATCTCGATCCTCAAAGAACTTCAGCAGGATGCCAACCTGTCGAGCACCGAGCTCGCCGAGAGGGTCGGTCTATCGCAATCACCGTGCTGGCGTCGCATCAATCAACTGGAAGAAGCCGGCGTCATTCAGCGGCGGGTCGCGCTGCTCGCGCGCAAAAAACTCGGCATCGACGTGTTGGTCTTCGTGAACGTGAAGCTGGCGAGCCACGGTTGGCAATCGCTGCCCAAGTTCAAGCAAAAAGTCGTGAGCTTTCCCGAGGTGCTGCAATGCTTTCTCGTGATGGGCGATATCGATTTCATCCTGCTGGTTGCGACGCGCACCATCGAGGACTACAACCGCTTCGTACAGAACAAACTCGCACAGATTCCCGGGGTGCAGTCGATCGACTCTCGCATCGTGATCGAAGAAACCAAGAACACCACGGAATTGCCGCTCGGCCTCGTCTGAGGCCGAGTGACTCGATTCAATTTCGCGAGGTCAGAATCAGACGTTGAATCGGAAGTGCATCACATCGCCTTCTCGCACGATGTATTCCTTACCTTCGAGACGTAGTTTCCCCGCTTCCTTGGCACCTTGCTCGCCCTTCAGCGCGATGTAGTCATCGAAACCAATCACTTCGGCGCGGATGAAACCCCGCTCGAAATCGGTATGAATGACACCGGCCGCCTGCGGCGCAGTCGCGCCCTTTTTGACGGTCCAGGCGCGCACTTCTTTGACGCCTGCCGTGAAATAGGTCTGCAATCCGAGCAAGGTGTAACCCGCACGAATCACACGATTAAGACCGGGCTCTTCCAGACCGAGATCTTTGAGGAAATCAGCGCGATCCGCATCATCGAGCTGTGAGATTTCCGCCTCGATCGCCGCACACACCGGCACCACCTGCGAACCCTCACGGGTTGCGAGCGCCTCGACGGCGGCCAGCATCGGGTTGTTGGTAAAACCACTTTCCTGCACGTTAGCGACGTACAGCACAGGCTTGTAGGTCATCAACTGCAACTCGCGCACCACCGGCCGCTCGGTCTCATCGAGCGCGACGGCGCGCGCCGGCACGCCTTCGTTGAGCGCATCGCGCACTCGCTTGATGATGTCGCGCGCCTTGATCGCTTCCTTGTCCTGCGCCTTGGCCGCCTTCTCGGCGCGCTGCAGCGCTTTTTCGACCGTCTCGAGATCAGCGAGCGCGAGCTCCGTATTGATCGTCTCGATATCGGCAAGCGGATCGACTTTGCCTGAAACGTGGATCACGTCGTCGTTGACGAAGCAGCGCACCACATGCGTGATCGCATCGACCTCGCGAATATTGGCGAGAAACTTGTTGCCGAGTCCCTCGCCCGTGGAGGCGCCCTTGACGATACCCGCAATATCGACGAACTCCACGGTGGTCGGCACGACCCGCTCGGGCTTCACGATGGCAGCGAGTTGATCAAGACGCGGATCGGGCACCGGGACGATGCCGACGTTGGGGTCGATCGTGCAGAACGGATAGTTCTCCGCCGCAATCGCCGAGCGAGTCAGCGCGTTGAAGAGAGTGGACTTGCCCACGTTCGGCAGTCCGACGATTCCGCATTTGATTCCCATGAGTTTATTCCCGTATCAATTCGTGGTGTGAAGACGAGTCATCGCCTTCTCGCCGCCCTGCTCGAGCAGCAGCGGCAGAACATCGGCCGCTTTACCGATGGCGTTGTCGATCGCGTGTTCGTCGGCGGCAGAGGCGCGCTGCAAAACGTAGTCGAGCACGAGATCTTTGTGTCCTGGATGTCCGATGCCGAGACGCAAGCGCCAGAAGTCGGCACCGATCGCGGCGATCGTATCGCGCAACCCGTTGTGCCCCCCGTGGCCACCAGCGAGTTTTAGTCGAACCGTGCCCGCTGCGAGATCGAGTTCATCATGAGCGACCAAAATCGAGCCCGGCGAAATCTTGTAGAAATGACTGACCGACGCGATCGAGCCACCGCTGCGATTCATGAACGTGGTCGGCTTCAACAACCACAGTTCCTGTCGCGCCCCGGCGATCGGCAAGCTGATGCGCGCGAGCTCGCCTTGGTGCTTCGATTCCGCGCGGAAAGAGCCCCCGTGGCGACGGGCTAGCTCATCGACGAACCAGAAGCCCGCAATGTGACGCGGGCGAGCGTAT
>JALRHE010000063.1 GCA_023253235.1 Steroidobacteraceae bacterium | reverse complement strand
CTTTGGTGAAACCGGACGCCGAGCGCTCGGCATTGATCTGCGGTGCGATGGCAAGGCCCCAGTGCACCGTCAAACACGCGAGCACCAACGGCCAGGCGAGTAAGGGCCGTCGCCAGCGCGCGAACGCCCAAAGCAGCGCCGCGACGATGGCGAAGCTCACGACCGGCCAGGCGTTCCCCAATTCGATCTCCGCCCAGACGCGTTCGATGCGATCGATACCGAACGATCGACCGAGCACCAGCAGCAAGGCGGGCACGACGAGCACGGCTGCCAGAGCCAAAGACGCACGCTGCACACCGATGCGTCGATAGACCTCCGGAAGATGCGCAGCGGCCGCGAGGGCCAACGCCGGCAGTGCGGGCAGGATGTAGACCCCTCGCTTGCCCGGGCTTAGGCTGAAAAAAATGATCACGGCGACGGACCAAGCCAGCGGCAGCAGCGTCGCGGCACGCCGCTCAGAAAGATCGGTACGCCAGCGGGGCACCAACCACCACAGCAGCACGCTGAACGGCAACCATAGCACCGGTACGACCTCCACCCAGAAGTAGTACCAAGGCCGCAGGTGATGCCACGCAGCCGTGTAGCGTGTCACGGTTTGTTGGAACAACAACTCGTCTCGATAGGCTGCGAGTTCAGCAGATCCCGAACTCGCCACATGCCAGAGCATCGGCACGAGCCAGGCGGCTAGCACGAGCGCGAAAGCGGCTAGCGCCGCCAAACCAAAACGCCAATCCGCCGGCGATCGCGCGGGCGAAGAACCGGCAGCAAAAACAGCGGGCTTACGAAGCAACCACCAAGCCAAGGGCCAAATCAGCAGCGTCAGGAAGCCGACCGCTTTATCCATGACGCCAAGCCCAGCCGCGACACCACCCAAGATGACAAGCCCTAGGCTTGGCGCGATCAACCAATGACGCAAAAAAGCCCATAGCGCCAATGTGCAGAAAAAAATCAGCGTGGCGTCGATCTGCGCGCCGCGCGTCGTGATCGTAAAGTGCAGCGTGCAAGCGAGTGTGACGGCGGCAAGCAAACCCGCCTCACGTCCGTGCAAGCGCTTGGCGAGGTCGTAAACCAGAAACAACGTGCCCAACGACGCCAGCATCGACGGCAACAAGAAAGACCAACGCAACGATCCGATGATCGAGTACGCCGCTGCGATCATCCAAAAATGCAACGGTGGTTTGTCTTGGTAGAGATCGCCACCCGCACGCGGAATCAACCAGTCGCCGGTTGCGACCATATCGCGCGCAATCGACGCAAAGCGCGGTTCATCGGCAGGCCATGGATCACGCAAACCATATCCTGCGAGGATCAACAGCGCGAACCACAGCGCAATCCAAAAGAGATCCTGCGCCGTCGAGCGAGACACGGTCACGCGTCAGCCTGTTGCTTACCCGCGCGGATCAAGTACAGATTGCGCAGGTACACCACGAGACCCAAGCCCTGCCCTGCGATGAACACCGGGTCCTGCCGGTGGATCGCATAGGCGAGCAAGGTCACGCCACCGGCGAGACTGAAATACCAGAATGCCGTGGGGATCACGCTGCGCTTGACGCGCTCGCTCGCCAACCACTGCACGAAGAATCGGGCCGAGAACAGCGCTTGTCCCAGAAACCCGATCACGATCCAAAGTGTCGTATCGCTCGCCTGCATGTCATTCCTCTCGGACCTGAAGACCACTCTTGTAGCGTCTTCGCAGCCACATCACACCAAAGATATCGACGATGCCGACCCACAGGCGATCGAACAAACCGTACTTGGAAACGCCGCGCTCGCGCGGCCGATGCCCGACGGGCACCGACTTCACCCGACACCCGGCGCGTAAAAACAGCGCGGGCAAAAAACGATGCATGTGATCGAAGCGCGGCAAGTCCATGAAAACGTCTCGCCGCATCACCTTGATTCCGCAACCTGTATCGGGCGTCCCGTCGCCGAGCAAGGCGCCGCGAACACCATTGGCAACGCGCGACTGCGCATGCCGAAGCCAGGTATCGCGTCGGGTCGTACGATTACCCATGACGAGCTCCGCCGTATGACGCTCGGCATACAGGGCGGGAATATCCGCCGGATCGTTCTGGCCGTCACCATCGAGGGTTGCGATCCAAGGCGCACGCGCCGCTCGTACACCCGAACACACGGCGGCACTCTGCCCGCTGCGGAACGAGTGCTTCAACAATCGGATTCCGGCGATGCCGTCACGCCTCGCCTGCAGCACGGCTGCCGCCGTTCCATCCGTGCTGCCGTCATCGACGAAGAGAATCTCGAAGGGCGTACCCTGCAGCGCCGCCGCGATCTCCTGCGCCAGAGGGATGACGTTGCCCTCCTCGTTGCAGACGGGGATGACGACGGAAATCTCGGGCGTGGCGGAATCGGTCATGGTGTTACTCATTCGCAGTCCATCGTTCGCAGTCAATCGGATGCATTGGGCGCCTGCAGACGCCAACGCTTGTGGGACCAAGGCCAATCGGCCGGCGCCTCGCGAATCTGACGCTCGACTCGACGCGCATAACGCTCGGTGAACTCACCTTCACCGAGTTTCTCATCGGCCTCTGACAGTCTCTCGAAACGCACGCGATAGCGTCCACGGCCGATGCGCTCGATGGCGCAAAAGAAGCTCGGATATCCGAGTCGCTGCACCAGCACTTCGCCACCCATGAAAAATGCCGACTCTCGATTGAGAAATCGGGTCCAGTGACGTCGATCACTATCGACCGGTTCCTGATCGGCAACGAGCGCAATCAACCTCGGGACCCGGCGACGCGCGAGTACATCGCGAGTGAGTCTCTCGGACGGAACCAAGCGCGCACCAAAGCGACTGCGCAGGGCGAGCATCTCGCGATCGGCCCACGGATTCTTCAAAGGCTTGTAGGCGACATCGAAGGGGTAGCCCAGACGACGCGAGATGGCGAGCAGAATCCACTCCCAATTACATTGGTGCGCCGCGAGCAGCAGGACCGGCGTGCCGCTGGCGATGGTGGCCTGCACCGCCTCGAGACCGACAAGCTCCATTCGTCGATCGAGCTCGGCACCATCGAGCGAAGCTGACTTGACGATTTCGACCATCACATCGCCATAGCCGCGGTAGTAATCGCGCTTGATGCGCTCGCGCGCTGCTTGGTCGAGTTCCGGAAATGCCAAAGCCAGATTACCGTCGATGACACGCGGTCGGTATGGAAACACCTTCAGAGCCATGAAGGCGAAACTACGCGAGACAACATGCAGGGCCGACAGCGGCAGGCGCGAAATGGCACGCACCCACCAAGCTGGGGTCGGAGCAGATGCGGACTCGGAAGCCATTTCGGCGGCGAGTTTACCGTACAATTCGAGCGAGCATGAGCACGCTTTTCCTCGTTCGGCACGGCCAAGCCAGCTTCGGCAGCGACAACTACGATCGGCTCTCCCCGCTTGGCATTCAACAGGCGAACCACCTGCGTGAGCACTTCGTCGAAAACGCCGTCGAACTACACGGTATTTGCAGCGGGCGCTTACAGCGCCAGCGCAGTACGGCCGAAATTCTTGCTAGCACCTCGCAGCGACCGGTCGCCGTCTCAGCCGCCTTCGACGAATACGACGCTCACCGCCTGATGCAACATTACGCTCACATGACGGGCGAGCCGTTGCAGTCGCTGCAGGGCACCACCGGACGCCTCGACCCACGCAGCTTCCAACAACACCTCGAGAAAGTGAGCCGTGCTTGGGTGGACGAACAAGTGTCTGCACCCGATCTGGAGTCGTGGAAGAACTTTCGCGCCCGTGTCGGTCACGGTATCGACGAGATCACCACAACGACACCGCGCAGCCAAAACGTGGCGGTTGCGACCTCTGCCGGCGTCATTGGCGTTGCGATCGCGCACGTGCTGGGGCTCGACGATCTCGCCGCACTGCAACTGTCTTACGTCGTGCTGAACTCGGCGGTCACTCGGATCGAGTTTGACGGCACCCGCCGGACCCTCGCCTCGTTCAACAGCACCGCACATCTCGAGCGCGCGGGCCGTCGGGAACTGCTAACGTACCTTTAGGTCTTGCCCGTCGAGCCACCGGCTCCGTACAAACTGCCGGTTCGTGTCGCGAGGAATCGCGCGAGCGGAATCTCCTCCTGTTTCAGGAAGCCTTGGGTTGGCAACACACCCTCGCGGACCATCTCGATGACCGCGACGACCGACGCCGAGGTCGTCCAAGCAATCGCAGTACGAGATCGCCCATTGATCTCGATCGGCCGATAGGCGCGGACGAACTCTCGCCGCTGTAATCGCCCGTCCGCCCATCCCTCAGCTGCCGCGTGCACGTAAACGACATCGGCATCGACCGGCGGTTTGGCATTGGCGAGGATCTCGCCCGCGAGCTCGCGCTTTTCCCGCATCAATAATTCGTGAAAGAAGAAATTCATCAACTGCACGTGACCCGGATAACGCATGGTCTTGTAGTCGAGATTCTCGACTCGACCCTCGAAGGTTTCGCACATCGTCCCAAGACCGCCCGACGTTGTGAACGCCTCGAGCTGCATGCCGTCGATGTAGAGTGTTTCGATCCACTCCATGGCGCTAACCGTCTTGCGCACGCCTTCCTCAATGACCTCGCAATCGTTGAGGTATTCATTGACCACGCCCTCGGGCGACCAATTGAAGGCATAACCAAGCAGGCCCGTTGGATTCTGCGGTAACGCACCGACCCGCAAGCGAATCGACCGGACTCGCTCGAACTGATTGGCGAGATCCGCCCCGACGATACCGATGAACCCTGGTGCCAAACCACATTGCGGCGCCATCAAGCCGCGCGAGGATTCCGCCAACTGTCGGATATGCTGCGTCGTGGGCACGTCCTCGGTGAGATCGAAGTAGTGGATGCCGAGCTCATGAGCACAGCTCGCCACAGCCTTGTTGAGCGCATACGGCAAGCATGACAGCACCGCATGCTGCCCCGTTAAGGCGCGTCTCAACGCCGCACCGTCGGCCACATCGACGACCTCGGCTTGCAAAGCGGGCGTCTTGACGGATCGTCCGTCGATGGGTGTGACGATGAAGCCGGATCCCTGCAACAACTCGGCGGCGAGATGACCGACTTTCCCGAGGCCTAAAACAGCTACTTTTTCAATGCTCATCAGACTGCCCTCAGATATCGAAGGTCACGCCCTGCGCAAGCGGTAAGTCGCGTGAGTAGTTGATGGTCGCCGTCTGTCGACGCATGTATCCCTTCCACGAGTCCGAGCCACTCTCACGACCGCCACCCGTCTCCTTCTCGCCGCCAAAAGCACCGCCGATCTCAGCACCCGACGGACCAATGTTGACGTTGGCGATGCCGCAGTCCGAGCCCGAAGCGGCAACGAACTGTTCCGCCTCGCGAAGATCGAGCGTGAAGATGCAAGACGATAGCCCCTGCGGCACGGCGTTCTGCATCGTGATCGCATCCTCGAATTGCTCGTAGGTGACGACATACAGAATCGGCGCGAACGTTTCCTCATGCATGATCGCGGTTTGCGCTGGCATCGCGACGATCGCCGGACGAACGTAAGTGCCCCCCGCAGGAACACCGTCAACGATGGCACCACCACCCCACACTTCGCCTCCCTCGGCACGCGCTTGTTCGAGCGCCGCATTCATTCGAGCGAGTGCCGCGGCATCGATCAGCGGCCCAAGCAAAGTCGCTTTGTCGCGCGGATCACCGATACGCAGCGACGAAACGGCTTGCTTCAAGCGCGCGAGCAAGGCATCCCGAACCGAGCGATGCACGATCAAACGTCGCAACGTCGTGCAGCGCTGCCCTGAGGTGCCGATCGCCGAGAAAACAATCGCACGGACCGCCAGATCGAGGTCCGCCGAGGGCGTGACGATCATCGCGCTATTGCCACCCAACTCGAGGATGCTACGACCGAATCGCGCCGCGACGATCGGCCCCACGATTCGCCCCATGCGGGTGGAGCCCGTTGCCGAAACGATGGCGACTCCCTTCGAGCGAGCGAGTGCTTCACCTTGCTCGGCGCCACCGATGACAAGTTGTACAAGCCCCGCCGGCGCATCAGCGCCAAAGCGCTCCAGTGCGCGCGCAAAGATTCCCATCGTGGCGAGCGCCGTGAGAGGTGTCTTGTCCGACGGCTTCCAGATCACCGGATCACCACACACCAGAGCGAGCGCCGCATTCCAACACCACACGGCGACCGGAAAGTTGAACGCCGAAATCACGGCGCAAGGGCCCATCGGGTGCCAAGTCTCCATCATGCGATGACCAGGGCGCTCCGAAGCAATCGTCAGACCATGCAATTGACGCGACAGACCGACTGCGAAGTCGCAGATGTCGATCATCTCCTGCACTTCGCCCTGCCCCTCCGAGACGATCTTGCCGGCCTCGAGCGTCACCAAAGCCGACAATGCATCCTTATCGCGACGAAGCTCTTCACCAAAGATTCGAACGAGCTCGCCGCGGCGTGGTGCAGGCACGTTGCGCCAAAGACGAAACGCGGCCTGCGCACGCTCGATCGCCGCCTCGACATCGGGCAATGCCGTGACCGGCGCCTCGCCGATTTTCTTGCCATCAATCGGCGAATGACTGGTCAGTGTGTTGAGCGAATTCATGCAGAGCTTCCCCGATAATTTGGGTTCTAATAGAACCATTATGAAGGATTGGCTAGCCCCCGAGCCATAAGCGCCGATAGGTGCCATCCGTGTCGTACTGACGCGCTTGCCGATCCGGGTCGAACCGCCGGCCGATGCGCGGGTCGGTACCGCGACCGCTGACATAGAGCCAATTACCTTGATTGCTGTAGATGTCGAAGTCGACAAGTTGTTGCTCAAACCACGCCGCACCCGCACGCCAATCGCCTTGCAGATCGTGAACTAGGTAACTCGCGACGTTTTGACGCAATCGATTCGACAAATAGCCAGTCAGCGCGAGCTCGCA